>JADFKX010000225.1 GCA_022564695.1 Chloroflexota bacterium
CTGCTGGAGCCAGACGGCGAGGGCCCGGTCGCAACTCATCTGGAGCGCTGGGGTGAGGGCATCCTGGGCGTCGGCTTCTCCACCACCGACCTCCCCGCCCTCGGCCGCCGCCTCTCGGAGCGAGGCATAACCCACAGCGAGGAGGACGGGCGGCTGTTCATCGCCTCGGACCAGACGCCAGGGATGAACATCGTCCTATCGCCGCACCAAGAGCGCTCGCCCGTGGGCCTCGTCAACTGGCTGTACGAGGTGACGAACCTCGTGGATGACCACCAGCAGGCGGCGGCGTTCTACACCGATATGTTCGGGCTCGACGCCTCCAAGTTCTCGCCCATCGAGAGCGAGCAGTACGGCTACACCGGCCAGCTCACGCTGTTCAACCCGCCGCAGCAGCTAGACCGCATAGAGCTGTCCCAGACCACGGAGCCGTCGCGGGCCATGGGCCGCTTCCACGCCAGGCGCGGCCAGAGCATATACATGGGGTATGTGGAAACGGACGATGTGGCGTCTGTTCGGAGCGCACTCGAGGCGCGGGGCGCTCGCTACGCCGGTCGCACGGACGACCCCAACCCAGAGGGGCTGTTCATCCACCCCACGGCGCTGCACGGCATGCTGCTCGGCGTCTCCCGCACCAACCTGGCCTGGACCTGGTCCGGCCGCCCGGAGCTCGCCAAGCGCTAGACGGTTTCGGCGCAACGCCTGAATTTGCGAGGGGCCCCGTGACGTTTTCTGAAGCCCCTCGTTAGTACAATCAAAGCGCTCAATTAATTCGGAAGGTCGCACTATGCCCACTTACAGGTTCAAGCAGGTAGACGTGTTCACCGACCGGCCCTTCCTGGGCAACCCCGTGGCCGTAGTGCTGGACGCAGACGACATCGACCCTGCACAGATGCAGCGTATCGCCGCCTGGACCAACCTCTCCGAGACGACCTTCGTCCTCAAGCCCTCCTCAGGCGAGGCGGACTACCGGCTACGCATCTTCTCTCCCACAGGCGAACTGCCCTTCGCCGGCCACCCCACCGTTGGTTCCGCCCACGCCGTCCTGGAGAGCAGCATCCTGCCTTCCGAATCCAGAAGCCTCCGCCAGGAGTGTTTGGCGGGAGTGCTCCCCTTGACTGTGGAGGGTAACGGCGCGGACAGACGCATCTTCGTACGTGTCCCGGAAGCGAAGCTCCTTCGCGACTGTGGAGAAACTGTGGAAGCGATCTCCGCCGCCCTGGGAGCGGAGGTCGTCAGCAGTCCGGCCCCCATGGCGATCGATGTCGGGCCCGTCTGGCTGGTGGTTCACATGGAGGATGTGGATTCGGTCCGCCGCCTGGAACCGAACATGGCCGCCATCGCCAAACTGAGTCATGACTTGGGCGTAGCGGGTGTAAACGTGTTCGGCTTCCCCTCCGGCGATGGGCCTGCCGTGCACGTTCGCACCTTCGCGCCGGCCGCGGGCATCCCCGAGGATCCCGTCTGCGGAAGCGGCAACGCCACCGTGGCCGCATACCTTTCCAAGACAGGGATGCTGAAGGATATCGGCGACGAGTACGTGGCCAGCCAGGGAACTGAGATGGGACGTGACGGCGAGGTCTTCGTGAGAGTGTTAGATGGTGGCCGCGGAATCGAGATAGGCGGCCGCTCCGTGACGGTGATTGACGGCGAGATCAGCTTGTGAGCCCTGAACCCTACGTTGCCGCGCTGGCCTTTGCCGACCGCCGCGAGGTCTCGACGCGGATCTTGGCCGCGACTGGCAGCCCCAGGGACACGCTCTGGCCGCCGGTATCGATCACAACCACCCCGCTGGAGGGCACCATCTCCAGGACCGTGATCTCCCGGCCCGGCTTGACGTTTCCCTGCTCCAGGTAGCGCAGCAGCTCCAGGTCCTCCTCCAGCTCCTCGGAGATGAAGCGAACGGTTGCCTTATCTCCCTTCTTCAGGCCGTCCATGCGCACCAGGTTGGGGTCCAGCTTGGCGCCCGTGCCGGGGATGGGGCTGCCGTGGGGACAGGTCGTCGGCTGGTTGAGGAGGGCGAAGATGCCCGCATCCACGCGCGGCGAAATGCCGTGCTCGAACCGATGCGCCTCCTCGTGCGCCTCGGCCCAGCCCAGACCGAGGATGTCCGTGAGGAACCGCTCGGAGAGGCGGTGACGCCGGGCGACGTTCTTTGCCAGCTTCAGCCCCTCTCGCGTGAGGCGGATCACCTTCTTGTCGTCAATCGCCACCAGGCCATCGCGCTCCATGCGGTGCACCGTAGCCCAGGCAGTGGGCGGCGTCACCCGCATCCATCGTGCCAGACGAGCTGAGATCACCGTCTCGCCCTCGGTCTGGAGGCTGTAGATGGTCTGGAGATAGTCCTCTATCGTCGTGGTCGGCTGTGTAGAAGTCATGCGCCAATCGCCTCCCTGGTAGCCCGATGTTAGGATACACTAACATCCTCTAGCCTACAATCTCCGTATGGAGGTATTAGGCGCAGACGCCACGACCTGATGCGCACCCCCGCGACTGTGCTAAATCAGTCTCTTCTCGCCGCCGCGGCCGCCGGCTCGCCGGCTGCGAGAAACACCTCGCCGTCCTCCACCTTCACACGATAGGTGGGGACCGGCTTCACTGCGGGGCCACCCAGCGGTTGCCCGCTGGCGAGATCGAACCGGGAGCCGTGCCAGGGACAGGTAACGCAACCACTCTCCACTACCCCTTCGGCTAGCGGCCCGTTGGCGTGAGAGCAGCGATTGCCGACAGCGTACAACTGGTCGCCGACATTGAACAGCGCCACCT
>JADFKX010000054.1 GCA_022564695.1 Chloroflexota bacterium
GGTATGTCATTTCCCGCCCGGCACGAGCAAGTGGAATAAGATAGAACATCGCTTGTTCTGTCACATCACGCGCAACTGGCAAGGCGTACCTCTGGAAACGCATGAAGTCGTGGTAAATCTCATCGGCTCGACGCGCACCAACGAAGGGCTTGAGGTCCACGCCTGGATCGACGAGAAAGAATATATGAAGGGACGCAAGGTTACAGCGGAAGAGTTCAACCAAGTAAACATCAAGCCCAACAAGTTCCACGGCGACTGGAACTATGAGATTCACCCAAGCAAGAACTGTTAAACACGGTAATCAATTGTTGCGCGCGCCCTAAATGGCGAATCCCGTGATGAAGACGATTGTCACTGTCTCTGCCGGCGTCATAATCATCTCCGATCAGTCTTATTCTTCACCACGATATTTGTGAGTGACGCAATCATCTCACCGTTGTCGCCTAACTTGTGATTCTCTCAATCGAATGCGTTGAGAATTACCGATTTCGCGAGGAGGTCAATCTTTTACCATGACGCGAGTTGCATCGAATTTCATCGCGCGAATTGAGTGAGCAATTCTTGCGCGGAAAACTGGGGAGAATGAAGCTCCTCGACCTTTGCGGAGCCGCCAGAAAGGCCCCGCGGCGGGTCCCGCGCACGATCTAGACGTACCGCCGCCCGGTTGAGGAGTTGCTGCGGTTTAGCTCCCCTGCTTCGTCGCCACCAGATACAACTCTGGCGAGCCCAGTCGATACGGCTCCTGCGCGGTGGAGGCGTATCCCTCAATGGCGTGGAAGCCAGCCGCCTCGATCATGCGGCAGAACTCTTTGTAGGAGTAGACCTGGCCGAAGCCCGATTTTTTCTCCACCTGGCCGTCCCGGATGAAGGTGTAGTCAATGTTTAGCCGGCCCTGGACAGGGTCGTAGCTGCGGTGGGCCAGGTAGAGGATGTCCCCGATCGGCCCCCAGTCGCGTTCCTTGAGGTTGGGGAGCAGGGACTCGGCCACGAACCCGGTGTTCACGACGAACCTGGACTCAGGCTTGAGCGACCGGGCGACTGCCCTGAAGAAGGCGGCGAGCCCGGCGTCGTCCAGGGCGACACGGATGGCGGCCACGCGGCCGTCCATCATATCCGAGGGGGCGACGATGTCGGCGCCAGCCTGGGCGTGGGAGACGGCGGTGCGGGCCAGCAAGGGAAGGGTCTGGTCGTTATCGACCTCCCCGTCCACGACGACGCCGCAGTGGCCGTGCGAGGTGTACTCGCAGAGGCAGACGTCGGTGATGACGGCGAGATGGGGCGCGGCCTGCTTGAGGGTGCGGATGGCTCGCTGGACGATGCCGTCGTCATCGTAGGCCTCGGAGCCGGCGTCGTCCTTCGACGCGGGCAGGCCAAACAGGAGGACGGCGGGGATGCCCAGGGAGCGTAGCTCCTCGGCCTCGGCGTCCAGATTGTCGAGCGAGAGCTGGTACTGGCCGGGCATGGAGTCAATCTCGCGGCGGACGTTGTCGCCGTGGGTGACGAAAAGGGGGTAGACGAAGCCCTGGGGCGAGAGGCGGGTCTCCCGCACGAGGTCACGCAGCGCCTGCGAGCGTCGCAGACGCCGGAAGCGCCGGAAGGCGGCGGGCAGGGTTCGGGTGGTGGTCATGAGCCTGTCCTCTTGTCTGACGCGTCGGGATATTCGAGGTAAGCTCTATCAGCGGACGGATTTGCGTAGAAGACCCAGGATCGCCGATTCCCCCTGACGTTGTGCGGCTTGAAGCGCCCGGATTTCACTAAGTCACTCCATGGATAAAGCCAAATGCGGTCGAGCGAATAGTCATCATTTAAGTGGACGAACATGAGGTGAGAGGGACAATCATTGCCTTCTATCTTTGGAATCGCACTGGTCTGCGTCCATCCGCTTGCACGACCTTTTCTTGCCTTCACTGAGACACGACTATCACCAGCTTCAAAGTCGTGCTCGAATTCATCGGACACCAACGTTCCCCCGAGCAACAATTTGCCGTAAATTTCGCCAAGCCAGCCGACGATCTCATCACCCTTGAGTTTCTTGTTGTCAGCATAGCCATCTAGCTCGCGTCGAATGAGCGAGAGCGAACTGTGAACGGCCTCGAAATATGGGCGTAGCTTCTCGGCTAGCATCTCCACGTCGCGTTTTGGACTCATTGTCGGCTCCCTATTCTGCCGCTCCAACGTGCTCCCTCATAGCCGCGACCAGGCCGGGCACGGTGTGCTCCGAGGCCACGACGTCCACCCGGAGGCCCAGCTCGCGGGCCGTGTCCGCCGTTATCGGGCCGATGCAGGCAACCAGTGTCTTCCCCAAACATTCTACGTCGCCGTTCAGCAGCGCCGCCAGGTTGCGCACTGTGGAGGAGGAGGTGAAGGTGACGATGTCGACGCCGCCGTCGCGCAGGAGCGAAAGCGCCTCCGCGGGCACAACCTTGGGCACGGCGGCGCGGTAGAGCGTAACCTCGTCGACCTCGGCGCCTAAGGCACAGAGCCCTTCGATAAGCTCGGGTCGGGCGCCCTCGGCACGCGGCACCAGGACGTGGTCGCCCGGGCGCAGGTGCGGCCGCAGCGCCTCCACGACGCCCTCCGCGACGTACTCCTCGGGGACGACGTCGGCGATGATCCCGCGCTCGGCCAGGGCGTCCGCGGTAGCGGGGCCGATGGCGGCGGCCTTCGCACCGGCGAAGGCGCGGGCGTCCAGTCCACGCTCCCGCATCAGGCCAAAGAACAGCTCCACGGCGTTGGCGCTGGTGAAGACTACCCAGCCGTAGACGCCCGCGCGGAGGCCGTCCAGGGCTGCCTCCGTCGCCGCCTCATCGGCCGCGGGCTCGATCTCGATGGCGGGCAGCTCGATGGGCACGGCGCCCTCGTCGGCCAGCAGCCGCGCCAGCGTGCTCGCCTGGCGGCGGGTGCGGGTGATGAGCACTCGCTTGCCGAACAGGGGCCGGTCCTCAAACCAGGCGAGCGTCTCGCGCAGGCGGACGACCTCACCGATGACGGTGATCGCCGGGGGTTGCAGCTTCGCCGCCCGCACCCGCTGGACGATATCGGCCAGGGTACCGGTGACGGTGAGCTGGTCGGGCGTCGTGCCCCAGCGGATGACGGCGACCGGCGTCTGCGAGGACCGTCCGCCGGCGATCAGCCTGTCGACGGTCTCCGGCAGCGTCTTCATCCCCATCAGCAACACGAGGGTATCGACGGCGGTCGCCAGCCGCTCCCAGTCGATGACCGGGTCGCCCTTGTCGGGGTCCTCGTGGCCGGTAATGACGGCGAAGGTGGTAGCAACACCGCGGTGCGTCACGGGGATACCGGCGTAGGCGGGCACGGCGGTAGCGGAGGTGACGCCCGGCACGACCGCGAAGGGGACGCCGGCGGCCCGCAGCGCCTCCGCCTCCTCGCCGCCGCGACCGAACACGAACGGGTCGCCGCCCTTCAGCCGCACGACGCGCTTCCCCAGGCGGGCCTTCTCGATGAGCAGGTCGTTGATCTTCGACTGGTCATGTTGGCCCTCGCCGGCGACCTTGCCCATGTAGATCAGCTCCGCCCCGACCAAGTCGGGGTGCTCCAGCAGTCGCGGGCTGACCAGGCGGTCGTAGACGATGACGTCGGCTTCGCGCAGGCGCTCCAGCCCGGCGACGGTGATGAGGCCGGGGTCGCCGGGGCCGGCGCCGACCAGCCACACCTTGCCTACCGGCAGGCGAGGTTTGCCCGCAGTCACGACGCCTCCTCCAGGAGGGCGGCGGCGCCCTGCGAGAGGAGGAGCTGCGCCAGCCGGACGCCCAGAGGCTCGGCGTCCTCCAGCGAGCCCTCGACCTCGCCGCGCAGCAGCCGCCCGCCGGCCGGGTCGGCAACGAGCCCGCGCAGGCGCAGGCTGGAGCCGCTAACCTCGCCCAAGGCGGCGATGGCGGCATGGCAACCGCCACCCAGGTGCGCCTCGAAGGCGCGCTCAGCTGCGGTTACTCGGTGGCTGACGGGATGATCGGCTGCGGCCACGAGCTCGATCGCCGCACTGTCGTCGGCCCGTACCTGGAGGGCGAGGGCGCCCTGGCCGACGGCGGGGAGCATCACCTCCGTAGAGAGCACCTCGGAAGCGCGGTCCAGCCAGCCCAGACGGGCCAGTCCTGCCGCTGCCAGCACGATGGCGTCGTACTCGCCGTCCTTCACCTTGCGGATGCGGGTATCGACGTTGCCGCGGATGTCGGCGATGCGGAGGTCAGAGCGGGCAGCGAGGAGCTGGGCGGCACGACGGGGGCTGCCGGTGCCGACAACGGCGCCTTCGGGCAGCGCGGACAGGATCGCACCGTCGCGGGAGATGACGACGTCGCGTACGTCGGCCCGCTCCGTGACGGCGGCAACGGCGAGGCCGTCGGTGGTGGCGGAAGGCATGTCTTTAAGGCTGTGCACGGCGACGTCGATCTCGCCGTCGAGCAAGGCCCGCTCCAGCTCGATAATGAACACGCCCCGGCCGCCGATCTCGCTCAGGGACTCGCGTGACTTATCGCCGGCGGTGCGGATAGTCTGCACCTGGAAGCGGACGCCCGGGCGCGCCTTGCGGAGGGTATCGAGGGTTAGCTCAGTCTGTCGTTGTGACAGGCGGCTGCCACGGCTGCCGACGACGAATACGCGACCGGACACAACTTCAGCCTCCGCGAGGGCTAGCGCCGTTTCCGTGAAGGGCTTGAACGAACCTCGAACAGGTCCTCCAGCGCCTCGATGTACAGGCCCGTATCGACGCCATCCTTGAGCCGGGCGATGGGGTTATCCAGCATCTTCTTGACGATGGCGCGGGTCATCGCCGCGATGCGCTCTCTCTGCTCATCGTCGAGGCCAGGCAGGCGGCGAAGCGTCCTCTCCAGCTCGCGGCCCCGGATCTCCTCGGCGCGCTCGCGGAGGGCGGCGATGACGGGGACGACGTCCAGTGAGCGCCACCAGTTCATGAAGTCCTCGACCTCGTCCTCGACGTGGGCCTCCACCCGTAACACCTCACGGCGGCGACCGCGGAGGTTGGCGCGAGAGACGGCCTCAATGTCGTCGATGTCGAACAGGCGCACACCAGAAAGCTCGCGCACGGCTGGGTCGATGTCGCGGGGAACGGCGACGTCCAGGAGCAGTAGATCGTTCCCGTTGCGGTTGGCGGCGGCGGCGGCAACAGTCTCCGGGCGCAGGATGAATTCGCCGGCGCCGGTGCCGCTGATGACGATGTCGCTCCCTGCCAGGGCGCGCGGGAGGCGAGAGAAGGGGACGGCCTTCCCGCCGATCTTGTGGGCGAGAGCGGCCGCGCGCTGCGGGGTACGATTGGTCACCAGTATGCGTTCGGCGCCGCTCTCGGCCAGGCTGCTGGCAGCCAGTTCGCCGGTGGAGCCGGCGCTGATGACAAGCACCGTCTTCCCCTCCAGCGTACCGACGGTCTGTCTGGCCAGGGCCACTGCGGCCGAGCTGACGGAGACGGCGTAGCGGCCGATGTTGGTCTGGCTGCGGGCCCGCTTGCCCACCCTCAGCGCGGAGTGGCAGAGACGGGAGAGCACGCCGTTGAGCGAGCCGGCCAAAGTGGCGGCGGACATGGCGTCCCTAACCTGCCCTAGTATCTGGGATTCGCCCAGGACCATGGAGTCGATCCCGGCGGCGACGCGGAACAGGTGCCGCACCGCCTCGTCGTGGCTGAGGAAGTAGGTCAATCGGGGATGCAGCACGGTGCCCTTGCAGGCCGCCAGGGCGTCCAGCAGGCGGTTCGCCTCGTGAGCGCCACCGGCCGTGGTCGCGTACAGCTCGGTGCGGTTGCAGGTGGAGATGACGACAGCGCTGCCTAGCTCACCGTGCAGCCGGTTTAGGGCGTCTGGCAGATCGTCGGCGGAGAAGGAGACCTTCTCGCGCTCCTCCACCGGGGCAGTGCGGTGGTTCAGGCCAACACAGGTTACGACGAGCGCTTCGCGTTTCATCGCTCTGCCGCCGGTTCAAGCAGAGACCGGAGCAGCCGCTGCTTCGCCTCGTCGCGGCGACCTTCGCCCAGCAGGCGCTTCAAATCCACATCCAGGGCCGCGTTCCAGGTGTCCGGGTCCACCTTCACGTCCTGATCATTGAGCTCCCGCCGCACCTCCGCGGCCAGCTCCAGCATGAGGACATGCTCCTCGGTCAGGAACACCTCCAGCTCCTCGCGCATCTTGCGGGCCATGGCCGGGCTACCAGCGCTGGTGGACACGGCCAGGATGAGGTCACCCCGTTGGACGATGGCGGGCATAATGAAGTCGCAGTTGGGGATATCGTCCACGGCGTTGACCCAGACGCCGCGCTCCCGGCCCTCCCTGGAGACGACAGCGTTGATCGAGCGGTCGTCGGTGCCGACGAAGGCGAGAGTGTAGCCCTCCAGGTCGCCGGGGGCGTACTCGCGCTCGTAGTGCTTGACGCGGCCCTGGTCGACCAGCGTCTTCAGATCCGGATGGAGCTCCGGGCTGACTACGGTCACTTGGGCGCCGGCGTCTACGAGACCTTTCACCTTCTGGAGCGCTATCTCACCGCCGCCGATTACCACTACCGGTTTAGCGGCGATGTCCAGGAATACCGGGTAGTATCGCATGCAGGCCTATCCGCTTACAGCCGCAGTCTTCGCCCCCTCGTAAGTCTCAGCGATGGCCAAGAGCACCTGGTCAGCCAGGTTGGAGAGGAGTTCCCACACCTCAACCGCCTCCTCGGCGGAGAGGTCGTTCTTCTGGGCCAGCTCCATCGCGGAGTCGTCCAACCCCTTTCGGAAGAACGTGAAGGCCTCGATGGCATCGCGGATGCCGAGGTTATCGCGAACCAGCTCGCGGCCGTATTCGTGGCCGACCTCTCGCGCCTCATCGATGAGGTGAGAGCGGCGGGCGCCCTTGGTCATGTATTCGGATACCAGGCCGACCAGCCGGCGGCCAAGAGGGCGCAGCCGCTCACGGTCTTCTTCGGAGAGGGTAGTGTACCAGGGAGCCTGGGGGCGGCCCTGGCTGAGGCGGCGGCGGATGCGGGTGAGCGCGAGTTGACTGAGGGAGCTGTAAGGCTCTCCTCCGCCTCCTCCGCGCCCGGATACGAGACTGTGAAGGTCTTCCTCCGAGAAACGGCGGTGGCCGCCGGGAGTGCGGAAAGAGCGAACATGACCAGCATCAGCCCAGCGTCTGAGAGTGGACTCGTTGACGCCTAGTAGTTTGCAGGCTTGGCCAAGAGTGATCCAACGGGTGGTGAATGACTCCGGTGTGTCACGAAAGCGAGTAGCCACGGGATAACCTCACTAAAACTGCACGAACATCTGATTGGGGCGCTTCATAGCAATTCTACAATACTGGCGTTTTTGCGGTCAAGTGTTACGAATGCTGAAGGTAGTAAAAGGCGTCCCATCTAACGCCGCTTTAGTATAGGGCAGGAGCGCCGTAAGCATGTCCACCCGCGAATCCAGCCGCTTGCCCAGCCCACTCAGTAGCCCGGTTACCCTCATGATCAGCAGGAACTCTCGCGGTATCTCTACGATAGGGTTGGCGCGGATGGCGCGGGCCATGCGCTGGTTCGCTTCAGAGACGAGGTCGGGATCGGCGTAGCCACGACCGGGCCGGTTGGACTCCATGAAGGCGCGGCCGATCACTAGGTAAGGCGTCGGGTCCTCGGCGCGTTTGGCGCGGAAGCCCAGATCGCGGAAGGCCTGGACCATTTCGGGGGCGTTGCCGGTGATCATGGCGTTGACCAGCTTGGCGTAGCCCGGGCGAAACTGGTCGTCCAGCTTGCGGCATAGGCCGAAGTCCACCATGACGAGGCGCGGGCCGGGCCGGACAAACAGGTTGCCGGGGTGTGGATCGGCGTGAAACATACCGTGGAGGAAGAGCTGCTCGCAGTAGGCGTCGTTCACGAGCTGCGCCACGGCCTGCAGGTCTATGCCGGCGGCCCGAAGGGAATCGATATCGGTGATCTTGATGCCTTCAAGGAACTCCATGACGAGGACGCGGCGGGTGGTGTACTCCCAGTGGATTTGCGGGACGATGATGTCTGAGCGGGAGGCGAAGTTCTGGGCTATGATCTCCGCGTTGTGGCCTTCATTGATGAAGTCCAGCTCTAACGGGACGTTGTGGCTCACCTCTTGCATGATGGGGCCGAAGTCCAGGTTACGCTCCAGGGCGGAGAGGATACGAAGGAGGAAGCCGATGCTGTCCAGGTCTGTCTGGACGACGTCCCAAATGCCGGGATACTGGACCTTGACGGCCACTGTGCGGCCGTCCTTGAGCGTGGCCTTGTGCACCTGAGCCAGAGAGGCGGCGGCGATAGGCTCATGGTCAAAGTTGGAGAAGACATCTCTAAGTGGGCGGCGAAGCTCATGGGTGACCTGGCGCTCGATTACCGGGAAGGGGCGCGGCGGCACCTGATCCTGGAGCCGCGAGAGGATGGATACGTATTCGTCGGGGATGAGGTCGGGGCGGGAGCCGATGATCTGGCCGAACTTGATTAACAGCCCCTGGTTCCGTATGGCGAGGTCGTAGAACTGGCCGGCCGACCAGGCGTGGTGAGCGCGACGGCGGGCTGCCGCCTCATCTTCGGGCAGGTTGAAACGCTGCTGCCGGACGCTGATGGACTTGTAGCCCAGGTAGATGCGGGCGGCCAGGGAGGAGACGGCGAAGAAGCGTCGGACACGATCTAGGGCGTTCATAAGGGGTACGATTCCATTATGCCGAAGCGGCAGTCGCTGGTCGAGGCGCGGGGAGGAGTTCGGGCCTATGTTGACAAAGGCACTCCGCAAATAAGGCTCTGTCGGTTGGAGCTGGGCCAGCCAGCGCGACTGGTGACGCCCGGCGACTCCGTTGCTCTGAAGACCGGCGTTGGAGCCCCGCTGCGAAATGGACGCACTATTCACGCTGGGGCTGTAACAGGTAGCGGGGCACGTTCCGTCTAAGCTGTTAGAAGCCGCGCGACCTGCATGGCAGTGATGACATACTTTAGAATCGAGGGGGCGGAGGTCTAAGCGCATGACTATAGACGAGCGCGACTCGACCGACCCGCCAGCCGGAGGTGAGCCGGCGACTAGCGCTGGGGACGGGGGTATCCAGACCACCGCCCCAGCCGAACACCCGGCCTCTGACGAGTACGGTAAAACGAACCCAGTCGGGCGGGCATTCCTCGTCATCCGATTGGCAAGTGCGACAACCATCGCTTGTGTCGTCATCGTCCTCATCTCCCTGGATGTCCTCACGAACGGCTGGGTGGCCTGGACAGTCATGGGGCTGTTTCTCGCTTACCTGGCCTTGACGGGAGAAGTCATCCTGCGCGTCACACAGCGGTTGGTGCAGAAGGAGCGCGACCGGGCCAAGGGTATTTTCCATGACCGAGAGGCCGAGCTCCAGGACATCGCCTCCAGGGACGACCTGACGCAGCTCCAGAACCGCCGCTTTTTCTACCGGCGGCTGCAAGAGGAGCTGCAGCGGTCAGAGCGGTCCCGCAAGCATCTCTCTATCATCATGATTGACGTAGACGATCTGAAATTGATTAACGATGAGTTCGGCCACCAGGTTGGCGACGTCATTCTGCGTCAGTTCGGGCGGACGCTCAACCGCACGGCGGCGAAGGCTCATGTGACCGCCCGTCTTGGCGGCGACGAGTTTGCTGTAATAATGCCGAACGCAGACCGGCGTGAGGCGGAACAGATGGCCTGGAGGATCTGGGACCAGCTAAGCGAGGCGCCGCTGTGGGAGAACGGACACGCCAGCATATACCTTGGCGTTTCCATAGGCATCGGCGGCTACCCATGGGGCGGAACGGATCTGGAGGAGATCATCCACTGGGCGGACGCCAAGCTGTACGCCAACAAGCTTGAGCGCAAAGGGTTCAACCACGGAAGGACGGACAAAGGCGACAACCGGCTGTCCTCAGCGGTCGTAGAGGTGCTGAGCACAGCCCTGGACATCCGCGATAACATGACACACCGTCACGCGCGGCGCGTGGCCCGGATGGCGGCCGTGATGGCCAAGGAGATGGGGCTGGACCCTGAGAAGGTCCTGGAGATCGAGTATGCGGCAGCGCTGCACGACATCGGCAAGATCGGGGTGGCGGACAGCATCCTGCGCAAGGCGGCGCCTCTGGACGACGAGGAGTGGAAAGATATGCGTCGCCATTCAGAGTTGGGATACGAGATATTGAAAGGGATCGACTTCCTTCGGGTCGCGGCGGAGATCGTGTGGGCCCACCACGAGCGCTACGATGGCAAGGGTTACCCCCGAGGTCTCGCCGGGGAGGAGATACCCCTGGGCGCGCGCGTGTTCGGAGTCGTCGACGCCTACGACGCTATGACTTCGCGCCGGCCCTACCGCCAGGCGATGTCGCGCGAGCAGGCCTGCATCGAGATCGCCAGCAACGCCGGCACTCAGTTCGATGCCCAGGTGGTGGACGCGTTCCTGGTGATGATCCGCCGCAGCCCGGAGGGGATGTACGAGGACGGAACCGGCTACCAACCGGCCGATCATCGGTCCGCCCAACCGGAGCCAGATGCGGCAAAGGTCACGGGCGTCTAGGCTTCAGGAGAGTTGAATACCGGGGCCGCGGTTGTTACCGCGGCCTTTTCTGTCGTTTGCGCCACGCCACACCTCAGTCCAGCGGTTGATGAGTTGGGGGAGCGGGGGTAGAATCAGGCCGTACCGAGGTGTAGCTACTAAAGGAGGGCAGGCATCATGGCCGAGGAGGAAGAGATCGGCCGGGTGATGGACTACTTCGCCCAGATCAATGTGGCGGGGATAGACCTGACACGCAAGCTGCGGGTGGGGGACACGATCCGCATCAAGGGTCACACCACGGACCTTGAGGAGGTGGTGGAGAGCATGCAGATAGAGCGTGAGCAGGTGGAGGAGGCGGGCCCGGGAGACAAGATCGGGATCAAGGTGAAGGACCGGGTCCGCGGCGGCGACCACGTGTACAAGGTCACCTCCTAGCCCCACCCCATCGGTAGCGCAAACGGGCAAGCCTAAACAGGCCACTGCCTTTTGCGAGATTCCAGTTTCGAGTCTCAGCGGGTCAGG
>JADFKX010000055.1 GCA_022564695.1 Chloroflexota bacterium
TTAAGTGGGACAAATGCAGCGTTCGGCGAGACCCTAAGGGGACGTATGTATACATGATAAATGTTCATGTGGTGAATGCGTCGAATGTAGTTTGCCACCTGAGGGGCATCACGTTCCGCATCCTAATTCCACCGCAACCGTTCGAGGGCATCTTGGACGCCGAAACCTCACCTGAAACTACGACCGACCATGTGTTTGTGCCCAAAGCGTCGCGAGTTCTGCATTTCAACGGAGACGAGGATAAGCTCTATGAGGTCATAGTCGTAGCCTGGAAGCTCTACTACGAGCGTCCTCAGTGGTTGGGTTGGTTAGGCAAGCGCACCGAGACTAGGGTCGGAGCCGCATACCTACCGGTCGACGCTGAAAGCCTGGCTCTCTACAGGGATTCATCGAAGGAGGAAGGCGCTAACTAAGGCAGCCATCTACAGCCGTGTCAGCACGGCAGCCAGCCTCCTACCCCGTCCCGTGCTAAACTAACTGTCGCCATGCGATACCACATCTGGACTGAGGGTTGCCAGATGAACGTGGCGGACTCCGACAAGCTCGCAGCCGGCCTCGCCAAGCTCGGCTGGCAGGAGACCGCCAAGCCGGAGGACGCCGACCTCGCCGTCGTCAACACCTGCGTCGTCCGTCAGAAGGCGGAGGACCGCGCCGCCAGCTACCTTGGCCGCCTCCGTCGCATGAAAGAGGAGCGCAACGGCGAAAACGGCCTCCAGATCGCCGTCATGGGCTGCATGGTCGGCCCCCGCACGGACGACCTCCGCGCCCGCTTCCCCTACGTCGACGTCTGGGCCCGGCCCCAGAGCTTCGATCTCATCCTCCGCCACCTCGTGCCCGACTCCGACCTGGGCGGCGAGTTCTGGCCCGACACCTTTCCCAAGCCCAAAGGCCCCACCGCCTTCGTCCCCATCATCCACGGCTGCAATAAGTTCTGCACCTACTGCATCGTCCCCTACCGCCGCGGCCGCGAGCGCTCCCGCACCATCGACGACATCGCCCGCGAGGTCGCCTCCCACTGCGCCAACGGCGTGCGCGAGGTCACCCTCCTGGGCCAGACCGTCGAGGCCTATGGCAAGGACCTCGACGACAAGCCTGACCTCGCCGACCTGTTCGCCGCCATCCACGACACCCCAGGCCTGCGGCGTATCCGCTTCCTCACCTCCTACCCCCGTGACATGACCGAGCGCATCATCCGCGCCGTGGCCGACCTCCCCAAGGTCTGCGAGCACTTCAACATCCCCGTCCAGGCCGCTGATAACGACATCCTCGCCCGCATGCGCCGCGGCTACACCATCGAGGAGTACTTGGAGTGGGTGCACCGCATCCGCGACATCGTCCCCGCCGCCGCCATCTCCACCGACGTCATCGTCGGCTTCTGCGGCGAGACCGAGGCCCAGTTCCAGCGCACCCTTGACCTGCTACAGGAGCTGCGCTTCGACAAGGTCCACGTGGCCGCCTACTCCCCCAGGCCCGGCACCATCGCTTGGCGGCACCTGGAGGACGACGTCCCCCAGGAGGAGAAGATGCGCCGCCTCCACGCCATCGAGGCCGTCCAGGAGCGCATCGCCACCGAGATCAACGACGCGCTCCTCGGCACCACCCAGGAGGTGCTCATCGAAGGCGTCTCGCGGAGCCGAACCAAGAAACAAGTTGGAGCGGATCGCGAACCGCCCGTCCTCAGCGGCCGCACCCGCACCAACAAACTCGTCCACTGGCCACGCCCGCCTGGGCAGACCGACGCCCGCCTCGGCGAGATGATCCACGTCCGCATCACCCGCACCAGCCCCTGGGCCCTCCGCGGCCTGCCTGCCGGTAGGCACAGCGTCCAGGCCGATGCCGCCGTTCCCGCCTAGCCCCTCCGCTATGGCCGCTCTCTCCCACCCTCAGGGCTCGCGTCCTCCAACCCACGACAACCGTCCTCAGCGCGACACCGCCGTCCTCGTCGTCATCTTCACCGTGGACGATGGCCGCCTCCACGTCCTCCTCGTCCGCCGCTCCGCGCAGCCGTTCAAGGACTCCTGGTCGCTGCCCGGCGGCCTCCTCGCCCCCGGCGAGTCGCTCGACCAGGCCGCCGTCCGCAAGCTCGACGACGAGACCGGAGTCACGGACCTATTCCTGGAGCAGCTATACACCTTCTGCGACCTCGACGGCCGCGGCTCCATCGCCGCCGCCTACTTCGCCCTCGTGGACCCCAGCCGCGCTCACCTGGCCCAACGCCGCGCCTGGCTCCCCGCCTGGCGCCCCGTCGACGACCTGCCCGACCTCCCCTTCGACAACGGTCGCGTTATCGATTACGCCCGCCAGCGCCTTCAGGCCAAGCTGGAGTACTCAAACGTTGCCTACTCCCTACTCCCGCCGGAGTTCACCCTCTCCCAGCTCCAGCGAGTCCACGAAGCGATCCTCGCCCACCCCCTGGACAAACGCAACTTCCGCAAGCGCATGCTCTCTCTCAGCATCGTCGAGCCCACCGGACGCACCGCCACCGAGGGCCGTCACCGCCCCGCCCAGCTCTACGCCTTCCACGAGCGCAAGCCCATCATCTTCTAAGACCGCATGCTCTTCCTCCGGCTCCTCGCCACCGGCCTAGCCTTGGCCGGCGTCAGGGGCGTCGGTATCATCCTCGTGGATGACCGTGGCCGCTTCCTCCTCAACCTACGCGGCCGCCGCGCCTCCAAGCCTGAGGTGGGCCAGCACCGGGCGCGCGCCATTCTCGCCAGCCGCTGGGCCATCCTCGGTGGCGGCATCCTGTCCGGCGAGACGCCCCGGCAGGCCACCCTGCGCGAGATCCAGGAGGAGACCGGCCACCAGGTGCAACGCGCCCACCTCGTCGTCCGCGCCTCCTGGCCTCGGCCCGTCTACCTGTACGCCGCCGGCCTGACAGTACCGGCAGAGGAGATACTGCTGGGCGAGGGGGTGGAGCACCGCCTCGTCACCCTGGCCGAGGTCTCCCGCCTGTCGCCCCGCGCCCCCCTTCTGCGCCCCGTTCTGAGCGCCTTCGCCGCCACCGCCGCCTACCGGGCCGCGCTTCAAGACGCCCGCCAACCTTAGGCGTACCTCGCCCTTGCAAACTTTGGGAAATCTCGCTATAATATTGCCTTACCGGAGGTCGCCCCCTCATGTCAAACAACATGCGAGCCCTCATCATCGGGCTGGCTGGCCCGGCCCTCAGCGCCCTCGGAACGCTGTGGGTACTGGCGAACGTGCTCATCGATAGCGGCCGCGAGCTCACCTTCCGCTACGTCATATTCGATCCCGGCCACCTCGTGATAGCCGCCGGCGTCATGATCTCCGTGGTCTCTATCCCGGTCGCCTTCCAGGTCGCCGCCGCGACGCCGGAGGACCTGGAGCTCGATCTCTTCGAGCCTGACCCGGCGGAGCAGCCGTCCGAGGCCCCGGCGGACATCCCAGCCGAGTGGGAGACGGCGGAGTGATCGACATCGCCAGCCTGGGATCGATAATCGATGGGGCAGGCGCTCTCCCCCACCACGAGCTTCACGGATACATCCCGGAGCCAGCCGAGTCGCATCACCTGTTCGGCGCCGCCTTCCTCTTCATCGGCGTCCTCCTGATAGTAGAGACGCTGGCCGGCAGCGTCTGGCACCGCAACCGGCTGCGCACCACCCTCTGGCCCGCCGCCATCATGAGCCTGGGCGCCGGCATGGTAGCCGTCACCGCCCTGGAGCCGAACGACCGGCTGATCCACTTCACCATCGGCATGATCATGCTCGCCGCCGGATGGCTCGAGTACCGCCACCGCATGGGCGAGGTCCCCAGGCGCACCGCCGATCTTCTGATCTTGCCGGCGCTTGTAGCGGGCGCCCTGGAGATCGGCGTCTTCCACTTCCACGGCTCGTTCGACAACTCCGGTTCCGTACACGTGCTGATGGGCGTCACAGCCGCGATAATGGTCTTCGTTCGAGTCTACCAGTCCCGCCTGCTAGCCTCGGCGCCACGTCACGCCCTAACGGGCATCGTCATCATCGCGATCGCCCTCGAGCTGATGGCGCTATCCCACTAGACGCCCGCAGGCGGAACCGTTGGCGGAGGCTCAGGCGGACAGGCTAGGCGAGCTCAGGGCGTGCACGCGGAAGGTGGCCTAAAGTCAGAGCCGCTACAGGGACGCGCCATACCGCCTTCGTTCGCAATCATGCGTTGTGGCTTGGCCAGCATCAGCCACGAACAGCTTACGACAGTCCACACACCCGAAAATGCGCGCCGAAACCCTGTCTGGCATTTCGCCGCCCGGCATGATCACCTTCCACTCGCTCATGATGACGAGTAGCTCAGCCGAGCCTGTTGGCGTGACACGCCCATCCCCATTGACCATAACTCTCATACCACCATTCTAATCCGAGTTCGCTAGTTTTGCACTTCCCTAAACCCCTTCGTGTCCTCTTGACACTTTCTCCCTGACCTGATACGCTGGTCTCTCAAGAGGATAGTGTATGAGTTACACTAACTAGGAAGGTCTCGGTAGATGGTAATCAAGACCAAACCCCTAGAACCCCTCCCCGTCATCAGCGAGGACACCGTCCTCAACGAGGCGATGGAGTGCCCAACCGACCGCGATCTGGACACCCGCCCCCTCGCCGAGGAGTCCTCCTTCGCCTTCTGGCAGAAAGACATCCCGGAGGAGTACTGGCGCCTGGACGGCTCCCAGATCATCGCCCGCATCGCCGCCGCCCGAAAGCGGCTCGGCCGGCGCTGCGTCGTTCTCGGCCACCACTACCAGCGCGAGGACATCATCCAGTTCGCAGACTTCCGCGGCGACTCCTTCAAGCTCGCCCAGTGGGCCGCCGAGCGACCCGAAGCCGAGTTCATCGTCTTCTGCGGCGTCCACTTCATGGCCGAGGCCGCCGACATCCTCTCCCAGCCCCACCAGAAGACCGTCCTCCCCAACATGTCCGCCGGCTGCTCCATGGCCGACATGGCCGACCCCGAGGACGTCTACGCCTGCTGGGACGAGCTGACCGAGGCCGGCATCACGGACGTCATCCCCATCACATACATGAACTCCGCCGCCTCCCTCAAGGCGTTCTGCGGCCGCAACGGCGGCATCGTCTGCACCTCCTCCAACGCCCCCAACGTGATGGACTGGGCCTTCCAGCGAGGCAAACGGGTACTCTTCTTCCCGGACCAGCACCTGGGCCGCAACACCGGCCTCAAGCGCGGCATCGCCCTGGATCAGATGGCCCTCTGGGACTACACCCTCCCCTTCGGCTCCCTGGGCGGCAACGCCCCGGAGCAGCTTGAGCGCGCCCGCGTAATCCTCTGGAAGGGCCACTGCTCCGTCCACAACCGATTCTCCGTCCAGCAGATCGAGAAGGCCCGACGCGACCACCCCGGCATCACCGTCATCGTCCACCCCGAGTGTCAGATGGAGGTAGTCCAGGCCGCTGACGCTGACGGCTCCACCTCCTTCATCGCCGACGCCATCACCGAAGCCCCCGCCGGCGCCCAGTTCGCCGTCGGCACAGAGATCAACCTCGTCTCCCGCCTCGCCCGCGAGAACCCGGACAAGCTCGTCTATTGCCTGGACCCCGTCGTCTGCCCCTGCTCCACCATGTACCGCATCCACCCCGCCTACCTCTGCTGGGCCATCGAGGAGCTAGCCGAAGGCCGTATCGTCAACCAAGTAGAGCTGGACGAAGACACCCGCCGCGACGCCCGCATCGCCCTGGAGCGAATGCTGGCCGTCAAATAGCGCTGGAAAGGCACGGCCTCATGTTCGAAGGCGAAGTCGTCTCCATACACATCGCTCCGGTCGCGAGCGAACCCACCGTATCGGTGGAAGAGGCGCATGCAGTCCCGGGGAAGGGGCTGGAGGGCGACCGTTACTTCAAGGGTGAGGGCGCCTTCTCCGACCGCCCCGAACCGGGGCGCGAGCTAACCCTCATAGAGATCGAGACGATCGAGGCGCTGGAGCGCAACTACAAGCTCAAGCTGAGCCCCGGCGACGCCCGCCGTAACATCGTCACCCTCGGCGTCCCCCTGAACCACCTCGTGGGGAAGGAGTTCAGCGTCGGCGAGGTCACCCTCCGCGGCATCCGCCTCAACGAGCCCTGCAACCACCTCGCCAGCCTCACCGACAACAAGGTAAAGGAGGGCCTCGTCCACCGCGGCGGCCTCCGCGCCCAGATCCTCACCGAAGGCGTCATCCGACCCGGAGATACGATACAGCCCCGATAACCGTGGAGAGATACGACTACATCATCGTCGGCTCCGGCATCGCCGGCCTCTACGCCGCCCTCCTCGCCCGCAAGCACGGCTCCGTCCTCGTCCTCACCAAGGGCTCAATTGACGATTGCAACACCCGCTGGGCCCAGGGCGGCATCGCCGCCCCCATCGGCGCCGAAGACTCCGCCCAGCGCCACCTCGACGACACGATCGCCGCCGGCGCCGGCCTCGTCGACCCCATCGCCGCCCGCGTCCTCGCCGAGGAGGCCGCCGACCGCATAGACGACCTCGTCCGTCTCGGCGTCCCCTTCGATACGCTGCACGGCGAGATCGCCCTCGCCCGCGAGGGCGCCCACTCCCTGCCCCGCATCCTCCACGCCGGCGGCGACTCCACCGGCGCCCACATGGAACTCACCCTCTCCTCCCTCGCCCAGCGGTCCAACATCACCGTCCTCCAGTTCACCCTCGCCACCGAGACCCTCCTCGAAGGCGGCCGCGTGGCTGGCGTCCGCGCCCTGGACGAACGCAGCGGCCGCAGCACGGACTACACCTGCCGTCACCTGGTGCTCGCCACCGGCGGCGCCGGCCAGCTCTACCGCGTCACCACTAACCCGGAGGTCGCCACCGGCAACGGCATCGCCCTCGCCTATCGCGCCGGCGCCGAGATAATGGACATGGAGTTCTTCCAGTTCCACCCCACCGCCCTCAAGCTCCCCGGCGTCCAGCCCTTCCTCATATCCGAGGCCGTCCGCGGCGAGGGCGGCCTCCTCAACGACGTCAACGGCGTTCGCTTCATGAAGGAATACGACAAACGCGCCGAGCTCGCCCCCCGCGACATCGTCGCCCGCGCCATCCTCGACCGCATGCAGAAGACCGGCGCCGACCACGTCCTCCTCGATGCCACGTCCGCCTTTGGCGGACACGCGGCCCACGTCATCGCCCGCTTCCCCCAGATCTACCGCACCTGCCGTGACCATGGCCTTGACATCACCCGAAAGCCCATCCCCGTATCCCCCGCCGCCCACTACACCATGGGCGGCATCCGCACCAACGTCTGGGGCGAGACCACCATCCCCGGTCTCTACGCCTGCGGCGAGTGCGCCTGCACCGCCGTGCACGGCGCCAACCGTCTCGCCTCCAACTCCCTGCTGGAGACCGTCGTCTTCGCCAAGCGAGTCATCCAGCGCACCATCAAGGCGCCCCACGACCCAGTCGGGGCCGATCCCACACCCGACGCCATCGACCTGTCCGAAGCGGCGCCCGCTGAGACACCGTCACCCTCCCGCCAGGCAGTCCAGTCGCTGATGTGGGATCACGTTGGCATCGTCCGCGACGGCGACAGCCTCTCGCGCGCCAAAGCCACCCTCTCCGCCTGGCACACCGCCCTGCCCAAGCCCACGGACCGTCCCGCCCACGAGCTCGCCGATCTCGTCACCTGCGGCCGCTTGGTCACGGAGGCAGCGCTGATCCGAGAGGAGTCCCGCGGCGCCCACTACCGCTCTGACTTCCCCCAGCCACACGAGGAGTGGCGCCACCACATCGTCTTCCGGAAGGACGCCTAGCCGTGAGCGGCTACTTACGCCGGATCAACATCACCCCGTCGCGCAGGGTCAGGATCACGTTCCACACCCGCTCGTCACGACGTACGTGCTCGTTGAAGGCCACGATGGCGCGGTCGCTGTCGTCTTGTGGATCCAGTACGCGCCCCATCCACAGGACGTTGTCCACGGCGATGATCCCGTTCGGCGCCAGCATGGGCAGTGCCGCCTCGTAGTACCCGATATAGTTCTCCTTGTCCGCATCGATGAATACCAGGTCGAACGGCCCTTCCAGCGTCTTCAGCGTATCCAGCGCCGGCCCCTCGCGGATATCGATCTTGCTCCCGTCGGGACTGCGGGCGAAGAAGCTGCGAGCCAGAGCGATCGCATCTGGGTCTATGTCGCACGTGATCAGCTCGCCTTCGTCCGGCAGGACCGCCGCCATCATGAGTGCGCTATACCCGGTGAACATGCCCACCTCTAGGATCCGGTGGGCGCCAACGGAGGCAGCCAGCATCTGGAGCAGCGTGCCTTCGATCTGGCCGCAGATCATGAGCGACCGGTTGCCCATCTTCTCTCGGGTCGTGGCGATCAACTCCTCCAGCAGCGGCGGAAGGGGTGTAGAGTGCCGGATCGCGTAGTCTTCAAGCTGCATCATCCGCTCTGTGGAACCAGCCATGAGCATCTCTCGTTCCTCCCTATCCAAGATGAAGTAGGGCACCATTATATCCCGTCCTCAAAGCCCCATCTCCTACTATACGGCCGACCGGCCGCGCCGGGCCTGACCCTTGACCCGCAACCCGACCCCACCCACAATCGACCTATGAACACCGCCGACCTCGCCACCCAACTCGACAACCACCTCCACCTCGACCGCTTCCCCACGGACGACTTCGCGATCCTCCCCCAGTTCTGCCGCGAGGCAGGCATCCCCATCGAGAAGTACGCCACCGCCTCCTTCCTGAAGCGCTTCAACGGCCTCATGCTGGACAACGCCGATCAGATCGCCCGCGTGTTCACCCTAGTCTTCCCATCCGACCACGTCCTGGCGGAGGTCCAGCGCCGGGCCGCGGGCGAGCCTGCCCTGATCTTCACCCATCACCCCATGGACATGGAGACCTCCGGTCGCGGCCTCATCCCCATCAGCACCGAATGGCTCCGCCGCCTCCGTCAGGCCCAGATATCCCTCTACGCCGCCCACGCCCCGCTAGACTGCCACGAGACCGCATCCACCTCCCGCGCCCTTGCCCGCGCCATCGCAGTGCCCGCCGATGCCACATTCGCCGACTACTTCGGCGGCCACGCCGGCGTCCACGGACGTATCGAACCCACCTCCTTCGATGAATTCAGCGAGCGCGTCCGCCGCGCCTGCGGCCTCAACCACCTCGAGACGAAGGCCAACGGCGACCGCACCGTGCGGCACATAGCCGTCGTCGCCGGTGGCGCCGCCTACCCGCCCATCATGCAGGAGGCCGTCGACGCCGGCTGCGACACCTACATCACCGGCGACTTCCGCGTCCGCCACGGCGGCCCCTGGGCCGAGGAGCACCGTCCCCAGTTCGACGCCTTCGTCGAGACCGTTCCTCTCAACCTCATCGGCGCCTCCCACTACGCCACCGAGTCCCTCGTCCTCCGCGACGACATGCTGACCCTCTTCCGCGATCTCGGTCTCGACGCCGAGTTCGTCCCTCAATCGGACCCCTGGCGATGACCGCACCCGAAATCACCCTTGACGAGGCCGGACTCCTTCGCCTAGCAGAGAGCGCCCTCGCCGAGGACCGCACCGACCGCGACGTCACCACTGCCGCCCTCGTCCCTCGCGACCAGACCGGCCGCGGCCTCATCATCGCCAAGGCAGAGGGCGTCCTTGCCGGCCTCCCCATCGCCCGCGCCGTCTTCTCCGCTGTCGACACCACCCTCGTCTGGATACCCAGCCTTGAGGACGGCCACCGCCTCTCCCCCGGCGACCGTGTCGTCACCATCGAGGGGTCGCTCTCCTCCATCCTCCGCGCCGAGAGAGTCGCCCTCAACTACCTCACCCACCTCAGCGGCGTCGCCACCGCCACCGCCGCCGTCGTCCGCGCCCTGGAGGGCACCGGCTGCCGCCTGCGCGATACCCGCAAGACGATCCCCGGCCTGCGCGCCCTGGAGAAGTACGCCGTGCGCCTGGGCGGCGGCACCAACCACCGCCTCAACCTGGCCGAGGGCGTCCTCATCAAGGACAACCACCTCGCCGCCCTCCTCGACCGTGACCTCGGCATCGCCGACGCCGTCCGCCTCGCCCGCCAGCCTTGCCCGTCTGGCCAACCCCGACACGCGCATCGAGATAGAGGTGACCACCGTCGACGAGGCCCGTCAGGCCCTGGGCGCCGCCGCCGATGAGCTCCTCCTGGACAACATGCCACCGGACCAGATGCGAGAGGTCGTCGCCCTCGCCGCCACCTCGCGAAGCGACCCCGATGAGCCTGCATCATCGGGGCGACGCCCCCTGCTGGAGGCCTCCGGCGGCATCACCCTGGAGAACGCCCGCGCCATCGCCGAGACCGGCGTAGACTTCATCTCCATGGGCGCCATCACCCACTCAGCCGAGGCGCTGGACATGAGCCTGGAGGTAGAGGCGGGGTAAGGGCCTGCTCCCATGCCTTTGTAAGCCTTCAATCTGCTATAAGCGGGCGGGTGGGCCGAACTACGTCCCGTTATAGCTTCTCAACGGGACAGCGCGGCATATCTCCCTACCCCCGCCGCGGCCGCTCCAGCTCCTCGCTGTCCAGCGTTATCGTCACCGGGCCATCGTTCACCAGCTCCACCGTCATGTGCGCCCCGAAGCGGCCCGTCTGCGTCGGCACGCCCGCCTCCCGCATCGCCCCGGCGAACGCCTCCACCAGCGGCGCCGCTGCCTCCGGTGCCGCCGCTCCCACAAAGCTCGGACGCCGGCCCTTTCGCGTCTCCGCCAGCAGCGTGAACTGGCTCACCACCAGCGCCTCTCCCCCCACATCCAGCAGCGACAGGTTGAACTTCCCCTCCCCGTCCGCGAATATCCGCATCTCCGCGCACTTCCGCGCCAGGCGAAGCGCCTCCGCCTCCCCGTCTCCCTGAGCCACCCCTACCAGCGCCAGCAACCCCCGGCCGATTGACGCCACCACCTCCCCCTCCACCACCACGGCGGCCCGACTCACCCTTTGGATAACGATTCGCATGCCAGAATCATGCCCCAGCTCTCAGGTTGGGGTAAAGCCTTTCCCCTGTCACAGAAACAAAATCGCCGCCCCCGTA
>JADFKX010000226.1 GCA_022564695.1 Chloroflexota bacterium
GGCCGGGGAGGCGGAGGGGGGGGCCCGCCCGCTGCGGCGGGTCCCGCGCTAAGCAGCCCTAACACCGCCGCACATAACGTGACCAGGGCCAGCCGGAGCTTCATCGCCCTACCCTTTGGGTAGTCATTCAATGAATCCGAAGCTGTTTGCTATCTGCAAAAAGGTTGTCTCGTCCGCATCCTGTTCAGCGAAAGCGACGGCTAACCAAAAGCGATAGCCATCACGGTCGGCCCAAATCTGGTGTAGTCGGTCCCAGTGACCTGGACCGGCATCGCGCGTCAGTACGAGTTCCCACCCTCGTATGCCCCCGAAGACGCTTTCTGTAGCCCCCTGCGGTGGTAATATCTCCCGAGGATCAGTGTCGGAAGACAGCAGGGTCCGACCGAAATCGACTAGGATGCCTCCGGCTGGGTAGAATGGCTCGTCTGGGCCCCAGGAATGGATTCTCCGCTCACGCGGCACGAACCAGTCACCCGGATAGCGGAGGGCGAAACTTCCGTCTGGATCGGTGTAGGTCGCCCAGTCGGCAGGTACGGGCGGTATCGTAGGCGGAGGTGTTGGCGCCGGCACGACCGTTTCGGAAAGATCGCCTCCAGCTCCGCCGGGCGGCTGCATGGCAACAGGTGTGGCCTCCGACGCAGGCATGGGCGCTGTAGTCGGCGTCGGCTCAGCGGCAGGCGTGGGCGTAGCGGTGGGCTGGGCCACAACCACCTCCTCCACGGAACCCTCGCTGGTCACCGCCAAGTACGCCCCGGCGCTCCCCCCGACCAGGGCCAGCGCCACCAGCGGCACTAAGATTATCGGCTTCATGTCGTCCCCCTTACTGGCTCCGACATCTTACCCCCCCCCCAAGGAGAACGTGTCAAGTCTCCGCTTAGATACGGCGCTACGCCATCACAGGGCGCGGGACGAACACCGCCCCCGCGTTCCCCGCGCCGGCATGGGCGCCGATGCTTGGCCCGACTATGTAGTCCACGATCTCGCCGATCTCTGGCATCGCCGCAACGCGGCTGCGCAGAGCGCCCGCGATCTCCGGCGCGTCGCCGTGGCCGATGCCGATGCGCAGCTTGCGACCGGACGCGGCGCGAGCGGCGGCTTCGATCTGCGCCGCCATCGCTGACACCGCTTCGTCGAGAGTCCTCGCCCTGCCCACCACCTCTACACCGCCCTCCGTGAGCGCCAGCACGGGCACGTCAGCCGCCGTGGCGCCGTCCTCCGACACTAGGCGGCCACCGCGCCTCAACAGCTCCAGCGCCTTTACCACAAACGTGTTGCCCATGGCTGCGGATGCGGCGCCGGCGTACTCAGCGGCGAGTTCAACGCTGGCGCCTGACGCCAGCGCCTCAATCGCTTCCCAGGCGCAGAGCCCTTCGGCGAAAGACGCCTGGCCGGTGTCCACGATCGTGACGGGGATCGGCGACGACTCCGCCGCTACCTCCGCCGACTGCACTGTGCCCGAAACGCCGGAACCGATGTGGATGGAGAGCACACGCTCCGCCCCCTCCTCGGCCGCGCGCTCGTAGCAGGCGAGCAGGCGCCCCGGCGACGGCTGTGACGTGGTTACCGTCTGGGCCGAGGCGAGTCGCCCGTAGAACTCGCTGGCGGTGATGTCTACACCCTCCAGGTACTCGTGGCCGTCCAACCGGACGCTGAGGGGTGCCACCAGCACGCCGTGACGCTCGATCAGCGACTCCGGCAGGTAAGACGCCGAGTCGACGACGACCGCTGTCCTGCCGATCATTGCGCTGCCCGTGTGTAGGACGCCGCCGTCCGCGCGCCCGCGCCGATCGCCTGCTCCGCCTCCTCCAGCGTAAGGACGGTGTAGCTGGCCTTGGCGGCGACGCAGAGCTTACCCTTGGAGCTGCGTAGCTCGGCGCGCGCTACCAGTGAGCGACCCTCGAACGACTCCACCCACGCCTGCACCTCATAACCCCTGCCCACCAGCACGGGTCGCAGGAACTCCACCTCCGCCTTGCGGGTGAGCCCGAAGCGGTCCTTGATCGCGATGATCGCCCACGCCATCGCATCATCGAGGATGGCCATGCTGACGCCGCCGTGGGCGTAGTTGGGTGCGCCCGAGTGGTCAGCGCTGGGGATGAACTCGGCAACAACGCGGCCGATCTCATCGTCCAGGAAAAAGCGCTGGCGGAGGCCGCCTTCGTTCTCCGGATCGCAGACGAAGCAGCGGCTATCGAAGGCGAAGGTGTTCGTTAGCGGCTTACGCGACAAACGTCGGCTCCTTTTCGCTGATCTGCTCGTTGGGCTCAGTCCTTCCGACGGTCGGCGCGGTCAGAAATCGGAACGCGATGATGCCGCTCGTGGCCAGGGCGTAAAGCGGCAGCCCGACCGTTGTCTTCGGGCCCCAGAGGTTGCCTTTGCTCCGGAGCCACCAGTACGTGGCGGCGGCGCTGAAGACGCCCGACGCGACAAACGTCCCTATGCGCGCCGCTGGGTGGGCGTCGGGCCCCGCGGCCAGGGAGCCACGGCCCTTCGACACGAAGAAGGCGGCGCCAGCGACCGCCAGGTCCATGGGCGCATAAGCCGGGAAGCAAACGAGAGAGGTGCCGAAGCTCGTTGCCACACCCTTGCCGCCCCGGAACCTGCTCCAGACCGGGTAGCAATGCCCGGCCACCGCCGTTGTGCCGGCGACGTACGCGCCGTTGTCGCCGGCCGTCGCCCGCCCTAGCAGGCAGGCCGCTATCCCCTTGATCATGTCGCCGGCGAGGACGATTAGCCCCCACTTGCGGCCGAGC
>JADFKX010000056.1 GCA_022564695.1 Chloroflexota bacterium
CAGTACAAGAAACGGAAACCAGAACCGGCCTGAGGATCGCTTACGTCCTCGCCGACGCGGACGTTTGGTCGTCCACCTTCCAGACGGCGCTACAGGCTGAAAACTTCAACGTCTTCCCCTCCCAGGAGCTGCACGATCTGTTCGACCGCGCCCACGACGAAGCGCCCGATCTCCTCGTTCTGGCCAAACAGAACGCGCGGTTCGCCGTGCGCGCCTGCCTCGCCGTGCGTGGGCTACAGGACGTGCCAACCATCGTAGTGATCCCCAGCGAAAGTGACTTCGTGCCGGTGATGGACGCCGGCGCGGACGACGCCGTTACGGCATCAAGTGACGCCGCTGTCTTCACCGCTCGCGTCCGCGCTCTGCTCCGCAGGGCACAACACTGGCAGACCGGCCAGACCGCCGGCATCATCGCTATAAGAGACCTTCTCATTGACCTCGACAAGTGCGAGGTGGTGCTGAAGGGGCGCCAGGTCCCCCTAACGCCCACTGAGTTCCGCATCCTGTCCGTCCTGGCAGAGAAGGCAGGCAGGGTGATTGACGCCCGTTCTCTCCTCTCCGCCATCCACGACCATGACTACGATGACCGAGAGGCTCAGAACCTGGTGAAGGTTCACATTGCTAACCTGCGGCGCAAGCTGGAGGACGGCCGCGACGGCAACCCCTACATCCTCTGCGTCCGCGGCTTCGGCTACTTGCTGGAGCGCCGCTCCCAAAAGCGCCGGGACGACCCGCTCACAGCCTTGCTTGATCTACCCTTCGATCAGGCGAGCGGCTAGCGGCCTTTACCCAATCTGAACCCCCCCTAAACCGGACCTACACCGTCTCCCTGTCACGGTCTGTCCCGTCTCTGCTAGCCTGAAATTGCAAACAAACCCACAAATTGGGAGGCACTGATGGGATTCTCGTTCCTGAAGCGTGAGCAGAAGACGGAGCACCTAGGTCCAACTGATATGGGTGGCGCAACCGAACGCTACGAAACCTACTTCCCCCGTATCTTCGCCTATGTGTACGCCTGCGTTGGGCGCGACAAGGACGCGCAGGAGATCGTAATCCAGGCCTTCCACCGTGCCTTTCAGCGAGCGAGCAGCAACGATGAGGACCGGTTCCAAACTGTACTCTTTCGCTCTGCACGGCGACTGTGCAGGCCTGTCATCAAGAACCGCAGGCCGAACGACGGCGATTTTCTCGACCCTCGCGAGCATGAGGTGATGTCACTCGTGTTTGATGCCGGCCTGACCCGGGACCAGATCACCCACGTATTCCACATCAGTGAGACATCCGTCAACTCCCTGCTCATGACCGGCCTGCGCAAGCTAAAGGGGCAGACCTCGCTGGCGGCTGTAGCCGCCTACAACCACTTGGCCTGATCCTCCTCCTGGGAACCGCGCCATGACAACGCCGGAGCTTACCGCCGTAACCGCCGCAGGTGGCGCCGCTCTGATATTGCTCCTGCTATTCGCCTTGCTGGCCATCGTAAAGGCCCGCCGCGCGCGCATAGAGATGCAGGCGAAGATCGACGAATTGGCCTGCCGCGCGGAGCAGCTCCGGCTGCTCAACCGCCTCACCTTCCTTCTAGCCCAGAAGGCGAAGCGTCGCAGCGTCGTGCGCGCAGCGACCGAGTTCTTCGTCCGATATATGGGCAGCGACCGTGCCGTCTTCTGGCGACCGGACAGTGAAGGCGAGCCGGAGGCACCCTGGCTCTCATTTCCAAAAGACGGCCGTCCTGGCGCGCCCGCGCTCCTGCCTGAGGCCCATCGCATCATCCTCGCGCGGGCCGCGGGCCGCGGCACTGCGCCCCTCATCCTTCTCAACGATTCACGTGACCAGCGTCCTCAGCCTCTCAACATAGAGAACGCTCCCACCAAGAGCTTCACGCTATACCTGCCCCTCGGCGGCTCCCAGCGCGAGGGCGTGCTGGAGATCTGCTCCGGCCCTGAGCCCTGGGGACCGGACCGATGGGAGCTTCTCGCCCAACTGACGTTAGAGATCACCAGCGCCCTTCAGCGCGCTCGCCGCTACGAAGAGATGCGTGAGCAGGCCGATCTGGATTTCGTCACCGGCCTGTTCAACCATCGCTACATGCAGGTCTGCTTACAGCGGCTGGTCAGCGCTGAAGCCGCTCGCGAGCGCCCCTTCGCCATACTCCTCATGGACGTAGACAACTTTAAGGCGTTCAACGATACCTACGGCCACTTCGTCGGCGACCGTGTTCTCCAAATCGTCGCCAACCAGCTCAAACTGATGGCGGACGGAGAGGGTATTGTGGGCCGGTTCGGCGGCGACGAATTCATCGTCGTCCTCCCCGGTCACTCGAGTGAGGAGGCCGGCGCGTTTGCCCAGGCCTTCCAGGACTGGCTCGCCAGCTATACCTTCAAGGCGCCGACAGGACAGTTGGTGTCGATCGGCGTCTCCCTGGGGCTCGCCGCCTTTCCTGAGGACGGTCAACGGCGGCAGGAGCTCCTGGCGCTGGCAGACGCCCGCCTCTACCAGAAAAAGCGCTCCCGCTCACACGCCACAGACGGCGATCGTCGCAGCCAGGAGCGGGGCTCGGAGCTGGGTATCTTCGGCCTTCTGGACGGCCTGTTGACCTCTATCGACAGCAAAGACCACTACACCCGCGCTCACTGCGAGAGCACCGCCGAGTACGCTTTAACGCTGGCCCAAGAGATCGGCCTCTCACCCTCCTCTCAGCGGACCCTCCGCCTCGCCGCGCTTCTCCACGATGTCGGCAAGATCTGCATCCCTGACGATATCCTCCGCAAGCCCGGCCGGCTTACCAGGGAGGAGTTCGCCGTCATTAAGCACCACGTCTCCATAGCCGAGAACCTTATCGTGGACATACCCAACGCGGAAGAGGTGAGGAAGATCGCTCGCCACCACCACGAGCACTTTGACGGCAGCGGCTACCCTGACGGCCTGCGGGGGGAGGAGATCCCCTTCCTGGCGCGCCTGCTGGCCCTTTCTGACGCCTTCTCAGCCATGACCCTCAACCGTCCCTACCGTAAGAGCCTTCCCCGCAACGAGGCGTATGCGGAGCTACAGCGTGTTGCCGGTGCGCAGCTCGACCCTGGGCTGGTGAAAGCGTTCGGCCGGGTCATAGCAGCGTCGGAAGGCGCGACGGCCACGGCGATCGTCCCAATCTAAGACGCTAGCCAGCCAGGTCCGACAGGAAATCCAGCAACAGCCGGTTCACCTCCTCCGGCTTCTCCTGCTGCGTCCAGTGGCCGCAGTCGCTGATGATCTCTTTACGAAGGCGTGGCAGCCAGCGCTCCATCCCTTCGGCGAACTCCGGACGGAGGACGGGGTCCTTGTCCGCCAGCACAACGAGGCATGGGCACTCCACAATCCGGTCAGCCAGATCGCTCGTGGTTTCCCAGTTCCGATCGATGTTGCGGTAGAAGTTGAGAGGGCCGCTCATCCCACCCTTGCGGAACGCGTCCAGGTACACCTGGAACTCCTCCTGCGATAGAAACGCGGGATCGGCAGCACCACCATCGTAGAAGCGATGGAGAGCGGCCGTAAGGTCGGAGGAGAAACGGGCCTCAGCGCGGCCCGGCTCCTGAAAGAAAAGGATGTACGCAACCCTGTTCCCCATCTGTTTGAGCACGCTCGTGGGAGGCAGAACCACGGACCGTCCCCGGTAGGGGACGTTGAGGCTGACCACCCGCTCCACCCTCTCCGGATGCATCACCGCCGCGCTCCAGACCACAAAGCTGCCCCAGTCGTGACCGACGAGCACAGCCTTCTCCAGATTGAGAGCGTCCAGCACACCGATCAGGTCGCCAACGAGGTGCTGGATATCGTACTCCTGGAGCGCTTCAGGTTTGTCCGTTTCGCCGTAGCCGCGGAGGTCAAGGGCTATCGGGCGCAGCCCGGCGGCGGCCAGCGCTGGTATCTGGTGCCGCCAGGAGTACCACAGCTCAGGAAAGCCGTGGCAGAACACAACCGGAAACCCATCCCCCTCCTCCACAAGATGCAGCCGTATTCCGTTGCTCTCTACCGTGCGGTGGCGCCAGCTCTCCACAGACATGTTCTCCTTCCCTCTCTTCGGCGACAGGATAGCGCACAACTCAACTTGTGGCGAGCCGCCACCCGTGGACGAAAAGAGCGGGTAGGGGCATCTCTCGATGCCCCTACCCGCTAACTGCCAAGGAAGCTACTTACTCTTCGATGATGATCGTGCCCACCATCCCGACTTCCCTGTGTCCCGGGACCGAGCAGTAGAAGACGTACTCGCCGGGCTCAGTCGCCTCGAAGACCAACTCGCCGTGCTCACCGCCTTCGGCCGCGATGTGGAGCGGCTGGAGGCTTACCGACGCCTCGGAGTCCATATCCTGGTCGTCGTCATCGTGGGACGCCACCGCGTCTCCGTCTTCACCATCCGGAGCCGCCGCTACCACATTGTGGTCACCGTGCGCGGCCCCGCTCGCCTCCAAGATGATGAACTCAGCCTCATCTGTGGTGTAGTCATGTAGAACCGGATCAAGGTTCTCCAGACGCAGCCGCACCGTCTGCCCCACCTTGATGGTGATAGATTCTGGAACGAATTTGAAATCCTCAGTGCGCATTGTGATGACCAACTCGTCGCCGCTATCCACGATCCCACCATCGCTATGGCCTACGGCACCGTCGCTCCCACTCGAGGAGCCACCACAGGCCGAGATCAAGGCGACCAGGGCCAGGGCCAACAGCGCCACCCCGCTTACCTTCACCATCCTTGCTATCGCGTTTCTCATACCTCTCACCTCTTTCATTGCATTCTTCCTGTCTCCATTGTTTCCCAATTTGTTCCTCCTTTGATCCAGGCGATGGCGTAGTGGGACTAAGCAAAATTGCTTAGAGGCGGTCGCCCAAGGAAGGAGGCTGATAGAATTAGGCTGTGGGATTGGATATGGGCAAACCCATTAGGATCGTCATCGCCGATGACCACGCCCTGGTGCGCGAGGGGACGCGGCAGATCCTGGAGGACCATCCGGGCCTTGTCGTGGCGGGGGAGGCGCAGGACGGCGAGGAGGCGGTTGCGATGGTTTCGCGCCTGCAGCCGGATGTGGTGCTGATGGACATTTCTATGCCCAAGATGAACGGGATCGATGCCACCCGCATCATAAAGAAAGAATCACCGGCCACCAGCGTCCTCATCCTAACCGCCTACGACGATGATCAGTACATCTTCGCTCTTCTGGACGCCGGCGCGGCGGGTTACCTGCTAAAGAACGTGCGAGGCGAGGAGCTGGCGCAGGCGGTGCGGGCGGTGGCCGAGGGCGAATCCGTGCTCCACCCAGCCATCGCCGCCAAGGTGTTCAAGCGCTACACCAGGTCCGACCAGGCCGTTGACGAGCAAATAGAGCCCCTCACAAACCGTGAGTCGGAGGTGCTGGCGATAGCGGCGCGGGGGCTCAGCAACAAGATGATCGCTCGCGAGCTCAGCCTGAGCGATCGCACGGTGCAGGTGCACCTCAGCAACATCTTCGGCAAGCTGGGCGTGGCCTCCCGCACGGAGGCCGTGATCACCGCCCTCCGGCGCGGCCTTCTGAAGCTAGAGGAGCTTTCGTGATGGACACCCCGTCTCCCGCGGCCGCCCAGGAGTGGCCCTGGCGCCAGGGGCCATCGGCAGTGCTGGCCAGCATCCGCCGCCGCTGGTATGAAGCCCGCTTCTGGCTCATCCAGGCGATGATCCTGACGGTCACCGTCGTCCACTATACGGCGGAAGCTTTCTCCGTCGGTGACTCCATCTCCACCGTCCATCACATCCCGGTGATCCTCTACCTGCTCCCCGTGGTCTACGCCAGCCTTCACTACGGCTGGGAAGGCGGCGTGCTGACGGCGCTGTGGGCCGGCCTGCTGACCGTTCCCAGCATGGCGATATCGCATAGGTCAGACTACCACTGGGCGGGAGAGCTGGGCCAGGTAGCCATCACCCTATTGGTGGGCGCGGTGCTGGCCTGGCGAGTCAAGCTGGAGGCGGAGCAGCGGCAGCGGGCGGAACGCACTAGCGTGGAACTGGCCATCTCCGAGGAGAAATACCGCAGCATCTTCGAGTATGCGGGGGACGCCATCCTGGTGTTTGACGCCAACCGCCGGATCACGGCCGCTAACAAGGCAGCGGCCCTGATGTGCGGCTATTCCCCCGCAACACTGAAGGGGACGCCGGTGGAGACGCTATTCGGCCCCGAGGGGGGCAGACGCCTGGTTGACACCTCCCAGCAGGAACCCCAGGAGCGCCTGCGCCTGGGGCTAACCAGGAAGAACGGCTCCACGGTATTGGTGGACGCCGCCCGCACCGCCCTGGGCGGCGATGGCGAGGAGTCCGCAATGCAGACGATCCTGCGCGACGTCACGGAGCAGGAGCGCCGTCACGAGGAGATGCGCACCTACGTCCGTGAGGTGACGCGGGCTCAGGAGGAGGAACGCACCCGCATCGCCCGCGAGCTGCACGACGATACCGCCCAATCGCTGGTTCTCCTCTGTCGCGGTCTGGACGCCATCTCCCAAGAAGGCGGTCCAAGCGAGAAGCTGGATGAGATGCGCAATGCGGCGGATTCCGTCTTAGAGAACGTGCGGCGGTTCAGTCGCGACCTTCGCCCCTCAATCCTGGATGACCTTGGGCTACTGCCCGCCATCGAATGGGTAGCCGCAGAGATGACGCAGAGAGGCGCAGCCAACGCCGCAGTCAAAGTGGAAGGGAGCCCTCGGCGGTTGCCGGCCGAATCGGAGCTGGTACTGTTCAGGATCGCCCAGGAGGCGCTGCGTAACGTGGAGAAGCACGCCGGGCCCTGCTCCGCCAGCGTTGAGGTCAACTTCGGCCCGGATGACGTGACGCTCTCCATCACCGATAACGGCCTTGGATTTGACCTCCCAGAGATAGACGGCCGGCTGGCCCGGCTGGGAAAGCTCGGCCTTCTGGGCATGCAGGAGCGGGCTCAGCTACTGGGGGCTGAGTTCAGCATCGAATCACGCGCCGGCCAGGGAACGACCGTGCGGGTATGGCTTCCCACAGACAGTGAGAAGCATCCTAGCGAAGCGGGGTAGGCCCCGAGCAACGGCAGGCCTACTTGGAGCGCTTGCGGGAGCGGGCGGCCTTGGCGGCGTACATCCGGCCATCGGCCTGACGCAGGAGCATGCTGGCGTCGTCTGCGTCCTCGGGAAAAGAGGCGCAGCCACAGGACACGCGAAGGCGCAGCTCACGGCCCTCCCCGCCCAGGAGAACGTCACCCTCAACGCAGACCTGCAGGCGCTTAGCGAGATCGGCGGCGCCAGCGGAGTCGGTACGCGGCAGGATCACGGCGAACTCGTCGCCTCCCAGGCGGGCCACGACATCGGGGGCACGAGAGTATCGCACCAAGCGCTGAGCGAGGCTGCGAAGGGCCTCATCACCAAGACCGTGACCGAAGTTATCATTGAGATTCTTCAAGCCGTCCAGATCAAACGTGAGAACGGAGACCGGCATGGCATAGCGGCGCGAGGCGGCGATCTCATGATCTAGCTGATCGAAGAAGTAGCGGCGGTTGTAGACCTTCGTGAGGTCATCGATCGTGGCCAGGGTCCGCAACTCATCTCGCTGGCGCAAGCTCTCAAGCGATACGCCAATGGCAGTGCCCAACGAGTAGAGCAGCTCCCAATCACCTACATCGGAGTTGGATTCGTCCGCCAGCAGTCCCAGAACGCCAACCACCCCCTGGAAGGACTGAACGGGGACGAACACGACCTTTTCCCCCGGCGTCACGATCGCTTCGGCAAGGATGTCTCTATCGGGGCGAAGGACGACAGGCTCCTTGCTGGTGAGCACCTGTTTGATGCTGGCGGCACCCAGACGGAGATAACGATCTGCTTCGGTACGACTGAGGTTGCTGAGGGCAACCAAGCTGAGGAACCCACTCTCGGTCTGGAGCGTCAAAAACGAGCCTTTCAGATGCAGGAGTTTATCCATAATAGAGACCATCGCCTGACAGGCCACATCAAACGTAGGCAGGGCACCCAGTTGAAGAGCAACAGCCCCCGGATAGGCGCTGCGCTTGCGAAGCCTGAATATCTCCGCGAAGGCACCCTCTATGGCGGTAGTGGCGATAACCAGACCGACGGCGATACCTACTGAGAGCTGCAGCAGGGAGAAGTTAAGCACGAAGTAGTACACTGGCACCGTAATGAGGATGCCGGAATAGACCCCTATCTGGGTCAGCCGCTTCACCCGGCGAACGTCTTTCAAGAAGTCGCCGATTGCAATGTCGTATGGGGGCGGCCCTTCAGTCAGAAGGCCATCCCGATGGCCCAGCAGATCTACGTCTGTACTCATCACGGTTTCGGCAATGCCGGTAGGAGACGTCTTACACGTAGCAAGACGTGCGCAAATAGCAATACGTTACCGTAAGTCGTCGAAGCACGCCGGAAGAGACGAATTTCGCACCGCCGCAGAAGGATGAATCGAAAATGACGAACGACCGTTCCCGTTGACAGATTCGCAATTACCGCATAGTATTACGACTCGAACGGCGACCAGAAGAGGCCGAATTCCCCGTCACGGGCGGGGAAACGGGGGAACCATACTTCGGGGTGAATCCCGACTGAGGTCGAGAAGAGCAGCTCTTTCAGCTCTAACCCGTCAGCTAACCTCGTAGGCCACTGAAAGAGGCCATAGCGGCCCGCAGAGCCGGGCGGAGGCTATGCCCTCTGGCCCGGTTTTCGCTTAGGTACTCCGGAACGGAGGTGTAGATCATGCAGCGATTGTCCCATCGCTGTCCCCGCTGTGACCAACCTCTAGGGATTTCTTGTGACATGTGGGGTAAGTACTACCTGTGTGGCGGCTGCGGATTCACAGCGGAGGACGACGACGAACTGCACACCAAAAGCGCGAAGGCGCTGCCACCCCTAATGCCGGAGTTGACCCAGATTGAGGCCTTCCAGCATCGGCAGGCCGCAACCAGGCAGTAGAATGGCAGGCGCTGTCAGGTTCCTCTACGGCCTAGCCCTGGGGATAAGTTTAGGGATTATCGGAACGAGGCTTGTGGGCGCTGTCTCGCCCGGGCCACAGAGGCGCCCTCGGCGCAACGGCCGTTTCCAGGCGACGCCGCGGGTTCAGAGCAAGGACAGAGCGCAGCGCACAACTACCCCTCGCTAAACCAACGGACAGCTCGCTAAGCCGCCCCGACGAGTCAGGGCGGCTTTTACGTTCTACAGCTTGAGCATCAGAAGCCCGGTGTAGAAGATCAGCTTCACCAGGTCCGGCAGGGAAAGAGACGGGGGTTGCGGCGCGGGACGCGGACGCTCTTGAGCACCCGCCCCTCCGGTTGATAGAATCGCGGCAACCGCTACCCGAGAGGAGCGCGCTTTTGGACCTGGACCCAGGGCTGCTCATCGTCCTCCTGATCCGCATCTTAGTGCCACTGACCATCTTCCGGTGGCCCCTGTGGGGCGCCATCGCTTCCCTGAGCGCCGACAGCCTGGACGTACTGCTCTGGGATCTCATGCCCTGGGGCATCCCCGATTCCTACCACCAGCTCGACAAATATCCCGACATGTACTACCTCGGCATCGAGCTCATCGTGTCGCAGCTACGGTGGACGGACACCTGGCCACGGCGCATCAGCCTGGTGCTGTTCTTCTGGCGACTGATCGGCTTCCTCCTGTTCGAGGTCACGGGGGAGCGCAAGGTCCTGTTTTTCGCCCCTAACCTATTCGAGAACTTCTTCATCTTAGTCACGGCAGTCACCATCTACGCCCCCTGGTACAAGTTGACGCCCCTGCGGCTGGGCCTGTGGCTGACCGTGCTGGGAGCAGCCATCTGGGTAAAGGAGTACTTCCACCACTGGCAGCGGGTGTGGGACGATCTAGTCATGACCGAAGTGATCCAGTCAATCGTCGAGGCGGTGCTGAGCTGGCTGGGCGACTGGTTCATCCTGCTGCTAGCGGTGATCCTGCCGGCACTGGCGGCTACCTGGCTTCTGGCCAGAGCCGGCCGTCTGGGATGGCTCCGCCGCTGGCTGAGGGCGCAGCTATACATGCGCGGATACGAGCAAGAAGGTGGTTGAGGACAGCATGCCGCACCGCGAACTCCGAGGGCTGTACGTGATCATAGACCCGGCGCTGGCGGAGGGCCGCGACGAGGTGGAGATCGCGCGGGAGGCGCTGGCCGGGGGCGCGCGGCTCCTCCAGCTACGCGACAAGACGCGGGAGAAGGGGCTCCAGCTCCCCATCGCACGGGCGCTGCGGGCGCTGTGCCGGGAGCGAGGAGCGCTCTTCATCGTGAACGACCACGTGGACCTGGCGCTGGCCGTAGACGCGGACGGGGTGCACGTTGGCCAGAAGGACCTGCCGGTGAGCGCTGTGCGGCGGCTTGTGCCGCGGGAGATGATCGTCGGCTGCTCCACGAACGACCCTGAGGAGGCGCGACGGGCGGAGGCGGACGGCGCCGACTACGTCTCCGTGGGACGGCTCTTCCCCACCGGCTCCAAGCGGGACACCAGACCGGCGACGATGGAGACGCTGCGGGCGGTGAAGGCGGCGGTGTCCGTGCCGGTGTGCGCCATCGGCGGCATCACCGAGGCGAACATCGATGAGGTGCTGGCGGCAGGCGCGGACATGGCAGCGGTCATCGCGGCGGTCATCGCGCCGGCGGACCCTTCGGCAGGCTCTCCGAGCGAAGCATCGGACTCCGCCGGGCGGAGAGCATCGGTCCGACAGGGATCGGACTCCGAGCACGGAGAGTCCGCAAAGCGGACAGGGTAGGGTGCTATGTGGACGAAGCTGATGGAGACGAAGAACGCCTACACGGCGGAGATATGGAAGGAGCTTCTAAACGCTGAGGCGGTTGTGGTGCAGGTGGTGCCGGCGTCCGGCTGGGCGAACGCGGCGGAGCTGGAGACGTACACGTTGTACGTGCCGTGGGGAAAGACGCACGTAGCAGAGGAGATCTTGAGGAAGATATAGC
>JADFKX010000057.1 GCA_022564695.1 Chloroflexota bacterium
CTCGGTTGTGGGCGGATACCAGAACTGGACGAACTCCTCCGCCGACGATGCGTCCTCAAACGTCTGGAGCTGATATGAAGCTGGCGCCGACGCGTCGTGGACGAGGAGCATAAGGCGAGGCTGCGTGGAGACCGGCGGCGCTGCCTCCGTCGCCGCCTGCTCTTCGTCTGTCTCCCGGTGCGGGCGCTTTCGGCGGCGGATGCGGTCAAGCAGCCACTTCATATCGAGTCCCTCCCTTTTGGGCTTCGTCTGGCAGCTCCTATGGGCGGTATCTGTCCGGCAACTTCCGCCGCCCGCTACCGCCTTCATTGTTACAGGCGAAGGTGAACACGTCGGTAGAGGAATGACCGCGGTAGGTAAAGGTTCGGTAAAGACCGGCTGTACGCGGGCGATAGCTCCGCAAGCGAGCTTGGAGGGCCATCTGTGCTCATCGGTGGCCATGTGCTAAGCTGGGCGCTGCCTATCGTTACCGTAAACGTGAGGAGGCCCCATGCGAGAAGCAGTCGTCGTTGATATGGTACGTACGCCCTTCGCAAGAGCGGGGGCCAGGGGGGTCTTACGGGATATCACCCACGTGGACCTGGTGGTGCCCTTGATCAAGGCCATCGTCGAGCGCAACAAGCTGGACCCAAACCTGATAGACGAGATCAGCATGGGCTCGGTTGGCTTGGTGGGCCCGCTGCTCCGCGCCCGTAGCTACGTGTTCGAGGCGGGCCTCCCCGACACCATCTCCGCCACTGATCTGAACAAGCAGTGCGCCTCCGCTCTCCAAACGATAACGATGGGGGCTCATGCCATCATGTGCGGCATGTCGGACGTCGTCTTGGCGGGCGGCGTCGAGACCATGGATCGCGTGGGGCCCATACCGCCCGGCGGCGATGCCCTATCTATGGACAACCCGCAGATCATGATGGAGTTCATGAAACGGGAAAGCTGGCAGATGTACCCGGACAAGCAGGCCAAGCTGTTGCCCCAGTGGTTTAGCATCAAGGCGCCGTGGATCATGAACATGGGCCAGACGGCGGAGAAGCTGTCCGAGGTGTACAACATATCCCGCGAGGACTCCGACAAGTTCGCCCAGGGGAGCCAGGAGAAAGCGGTGGCTGCCCAGGATTCAGGCAAGTTCGACCGTGAGATCGTCCCCATTGACATCGAGTATCTCGATGGCCGCACCGAGACAATAGACAAGGACCAGAATCCCCGCCGCGAGAGCAGTCTGGAGAAGCTGGCCACTCTGAAGGGAGCCTACAAGCCTGACGGCGCGGTGACCGCGGGTAACTCCTGCCCCCGCACGGATGGTGCCACCCTGTTGCTCCTCATGTCCAAAGAGAAGGCCAAGGAGCTGGGCTACAAGCCCCTCCTCACCTACCGTGCTGCCGCCACCATCGGCGTTGACCCAGAGATCATGGGCATCGGCCCGTTGCCCGCCACCCAGAAGCTCCTTCAGCGCACCGGCATGTCCATCGGCGACTTCGACCTCATCGAGATCAACGAGGCGTTCGCCTGTCAGGTCCTCGCCGTCGGGCAAGAGCTGAACTGGGACTGGGACAAGGTCAACCCCAACGGCGGCGCCGTCGCCCTCGGGCACCCGCTGGGCGCCACCGGCGGACGGCTCATCGGCACCATCGCCTACGAGATGATCCGCCGTGACGTAGAGTGGGGGCTGGTCACACTCTGTGTGGGTGGCGGCATGGGCATGTCCATCGCCCTACAGCGCGAAAACTACGACTGGTAGGCTCCGGCGCCCAAAACTAAGAGGTCCCCGAAGTGACGGGGGCCCGAGCGTTCCGCGCTGCTCCGATTAGCTGTCGCTTAGCGCGCTTAGCACCGGCGCCAAGACGCTGGGTTGCACCAGCTTCGCCTGTACGATCGTGCGGGTAGTGTAATCTCCCCCGAACTGCTGGCTGGCGTCCGGGATCCAGGTGCCGCCGCAGGTGATCAGCGTGACCGTGTCCGTCTCCGTTGGGGCCATAACCTTGAGTGACTCGGTGTCATAGGGGTCCACGGCGAAGTTGGCGAACACCTCGTACGTGTACTCGCGGCCGTCGTCGGATACCAGGCGAATAACGTCGCCTGCCTCCAAGTCATACAGGTTCGCGAACACGGCCGGCGCGCGACTCCAGGTGATGTGCCCGGCGAATACGGCGTTGCTGCCGGCCCCGGGCTTGGACGAGAAGTCGTACCAGGCCACTACCTCGCCGGCATCGTTAGCTACCGGGACCTCAGGCACCCCATCCGCGTCTAGTTGGTATACGCCCACCGGCGCGTCCACGCCAAGGCGGTCAATCATCAGGCGTAGGGGAACGGTGACCGCGGGGGCCTCCGGCGCTGGCGTCGTGCGCTGCGGGTTGTTGTAGGGGATGGCGACCGGCAGGTTGGGCACATCGTCGATGCTTAGCGACTGGTCTGAGACCGATGACGTCTCGGGCGTCGATACGCCGTCGTCGAAGTAGTCGATTATGCCGACGCCGACCAGGGTAGCGCCCACCGATAACAGCACAGCGCCCAGGCCGAGGGTTAGCCACCTACGCAGGCGATTGACGGTTCCCGGGCTCCCAAATGAAAAACGTCCCAATCTACTCTCCCGCGTCTATTATAACAACCGTCCCATATATCGTGTTACCATCTCCGTGAATACGCGGTTAACCGTAATACGCTGTCAACCTTACGGACGGTTCTCGTGGGCCCAAGCCAGAACGACACAATTACTTCTATCTCCGGCCTCCGCGTGGGCCACTGGACAGATGCGGATGCCGCCACCGGCTGCACCGTCGTCCTCTGCCCCCAAGGAGCCGTGGCGTCCGTTGACGTGCGCGGCGGCGCCCCCGGCACCCGCGAGACAGACCTGCTGCGGCCGGGGGGTCTGGTTGAGCGTGTCCACGCCGTCCTGCTCACCGGCGGCAGCGCCTTCGGCCTGGACGCGGCCACGGGCGTAATGCGCTGGCTGGAGGAGCGCGGCAAGGGGTTCCCTGTGCCCACAGGCGTCGTGCCCCTCGTAGTGGGCGCGGTGCTGATCGATCTGTCGCTGGGCCGTTCGGACGTGCGCCCGGACGCCGCCGCTGGCTACGCCGCCTGCGAGGCCGCCTCCGACGCGCCGCCCGCGGAGGGCAGCGTCGGCGCCGGCACGGGCGCCACAGTGGCCAAAGCCATGGCGATGGAGCGAGCGCTCAAGGGCGGCATCGGCAGCGCCCGCGAGACCACCGCGGATGGCGCTAGCGTGGCTGCGCTGGTCGCCGTCAACAGCTTCGGCGAGGTAGTGGACCCCGATAGCGGCCACACCGTCGCCGGGCCGCGCGGCGACGACGGGCGCTTCGCCGATACCCTGGATGTCATCCGCTCGCGACCACCGCTGGCGCCCTTCGCGGCAGAGCCCAACAGCACCATAGGAGTGGTGGCCACGGACGCCGCCCTATCGAAGTCCGACTGCTATCGGCTGGCGGTGATGGCCCAGACCGGCCTGGCGCGGGCGATCCGGCCTGCTCACACCCCCGTAGACGGCGACACGATATTCGCCCTGGCTACCGGCGCCGTAGACAGCCCCGTGGACGTGCTCCAGCTCGGCGCCCTGGCGGCGCGGGCCGTGGAGCGCGCCATCCTCCGCGCCGTCACGCAAGCGAAGGGCCTGGCAGGCGTCCCCTCGGCGGCGGAGTGGGCGAGAGGCTAACGGTGTCGCACCGCTCGTCGAAGAGCTGACCGCCATCGCTCGGCCCGCGCTGCCGCTTGCTGGCGGTGCGCATCAGCTCCACCCGCCTGATCGACAACACGACGCTGGTTTCATGCCGCTCATCCTTAGCACACGATGTAGCGGCGACCTTCAGGTCGCCAGGGTGTGGGTGGGGTCGAGTCTGAGCGGAGTTCAGAGCCTGTCCGCCTCAGGCGGAGGTGGGCTGGGTGGGACGAACAACCCTGGGGTGGGGCAGCGGAGCGTCAGCAGCACCCGCACCCTTGGTGCCCGCCCCTTGACACCTTTCGTACCCCTGATATACTGTCCCTGCCACTGACCCCGATGAATCGGGGCGGTGAGCCGGGACGAATAGCCACACCCCGCTCGGATCGGTAACCGACCGAGACGGCGCATAAGGCGAACGCTGGATGTGCCCTTTTGGTCGCGTGCCGAAAGGGTTTTTTCGTTTCCTGAAACGGAGGTGACAGCGGAAGTGCGGACGATGCTGAAGAGCAAGATACACCGGGCCACGGTGACGGACGCCGACGTCAACTACGTGGGCTCCATCACCCTGGACTCGCGGCTCATGGAGGCAGCGGACATCCTGCCCTACGAGCAGGTGCACGTCCTGGACATCAACAACGGCTCTCGCCTGACCACCTACGTCATCGAGGGCAACCCCGGTTCCGGCGAGGTCGCGATCAACGGCGCCGCTGCCCGTCTGGTGAACGTCGGCGATCTCGTGATCATCCTCACCTACCGGGAGATGGAGGACGAGGCGGCCCGCACCTGCGAGCCCAGACTGGTTTACGTGGACGGAGAGAATCGTATCCGGCATACCGTCGGAGTGCCGGAGGAGGCGTTTGACGCCGCGTCCTGAGCCTGCCTCCTGGCAGGCAGGCGCGGCCCAGCATTAGAAGGAGACCTAGATGGCGAAACAGACCGTGCTCATAACCGGCTCCAACAGCGGCATCGGCCGCGCCACCGCGGAGTTGCTGGCTGGCCGCGGCTACCGCGTGCTGGCCACGATGCGCAACCTCGACAAGGGCCGTGACCTGGCCGAGGCGGCGAAGAAGAACGGCTGGGACCTGACGCTCCTGTCCCTGGACGTCTGCAACGACGATTCGGTGCGGGAGGCGTTTCGCCAGGCCGGCGAGGTGGACGTGCTGATCAACAACGCCGGTTTCGAGGTCTGGGGCCCGATCGAGGAGATGGCCGTCGGCGACATCACAGATCAGTTCGATACCAACGTCTACGGGCCCCTCCGCTGTATCAACGCTGTGCTGCCGGCCATGCGCGAGCGCGGTAGCGGCATCATCGTCAACGTCTCCTCCGTCGGCGGCCGGGTGGCCGCGCCCCTCAACGGCCTCTACTCCGCCTCCAAGTTCGCCCTGGAGGCGCTGAGCGAGTCGCTGCACTATGAGGTTGGTCACTTCGGCATACGCGTGCACATCGTCGAGCCCGGCGGCATCGAGACGCCCTTCGCCGACAACCGCCGCCTGGTGGGCGCCGGCGCTGGCGACGAGACATCGCCCTATCGGCCCCTCATCGGCCAGTGGGAGGAGGCCACCATCAAGCTTCAGGGTGAAGGACCCCGCACGCAGCCTAGCGCAGTCGCCGACGCGATCCTGGAAGCGATCGAAAAAGGCGACAAGCTGCGCTACCCCGTCGGGCCGGACGCCCAGATGGTGCTCGCGGCCCGCAAGCAGATGGATGACGAGACGTTCGAGTCAGCGATGCGTCAGCAGTTGGGGCTGACCTGGTAGGGAGGAGGACGCGATGGAACGACGCGTACCGATAACCAGGCTGAAGGCGATGAAGAAGCGGGGCGAGCGCTTCGCCATGCTCACCGCCTACGACTACCCCAGCGCCCGACTGGTTGAGGAGGCTGGCGTACCCATCATCCTCGTCGGCGACACTCTGGGCATGGTCGTCCTCGGCTATGACACCACCATCCCCGTGACGATGGACGAGATGCTGCATCACGTGAAAGCGGTGGTCCGCGGCACGCGAAAGGCGCACGTCGTCGCCGACATGCCGTTCATGAGCTATCAGGCTGGCCCCCAGGACGCCCTGCGCAACGCCGGTCGCATGCTCAAGGAGGGCGGCGCCCAGTCCGTCAAGCTGGAGGGCGGCCGGCGCGTCGCCGATACCATCAGCCTCCTCGTCTCGTCCGGCATCCCCGTAATGGGCCACATCGGCTTGACGCCCCAGTCCGTGAACCAGTTCGGCGGCTACAAAGTCCAGGGCAAGACACCGGCCGCCGCCGTCAAGCTCATCAACGACGCTGCCGCCCTGGAGGAGGCGGGCGCCTACGCCATCGTTCTGGAGACGATTCCCGCCCAGCTTGGCGAGGTGATTACGCAGAAGGTGAGCATTCCCACCATCGGCATCGGCGCCGGGCCCCATTGCGACGGCCAGGTGCAGGTGTTCCACGACCTACTGGGCCTGTTCGATGAGTTCGTCCCCAAGCATGCGAAGCGCTACGCGCAACTGGGTGAGGTCATCAAGGAGGCGGTCGGCCGCTACATGGCAGAGGTCAAGGAAGGCGCATTCCCCACCGAAAAGGAGAGCTTCTTAGTAGACGAGTCGGCCCTGTCGGAGCTCACGCAGGCCAGATAGCCAGCGCACCTCCTTGCTGCACATTGCTCCGACAACCTCGGGGCCATGTACACCCTCGGCCTACAACTTCGCTCGTCCTGCCTGCCCGCCTCTGGCGGGAGCCTGTCGAAGGATGAACGCTGCATCCCGTCTACTAAAGCCGGTCACATGAAGGTCATCGAAACGGTCGCTGAGATGAAGGAGGCGCGCGCCGACATGGGTGTCGGCGTCGGTCTCGTCCCCACCATGGGCGGCCTGCACGAAGGCCACCTTTCCCTCGTCCGCCGCGCCCGGAGCGCTGACGGCCACGTCGTCGTCAGCCTATTCGTGAACCCCTCCCAGTTCGCGCCGAACGAGGACTTCGACGCCTACCCGCGTGACCTAGGGCGCGACCTCCGTTTGCTGGATGCCGAGGGCGTGGGCGTAGTCTTCGCCCCCGCAGTAGAGGAGATGTACCCGCCCGGCTTCGACGAGTGGGTGGAGGTGCGCGGCCCGCTCACCGATAGGCTGGAGGGCGCCTTCCGTCCGCAGTTCTTCTGCGGCGTCACCACCGTAGTGGCGCGACTGCTGCGTATCGTCCGGCCCCAGCGGGCCTATTTCGGCGAGAAGGACGCCCAGCAGCTCCGCGTCGTCCGACGCATGGCGGAGGAGCAGCGCCTGCCGGTGGAGATCGTGGGCCTACCTACGCTGCGGGAGCCGGACGGCCTGGCGATGAGCAGCCGCAACTCCTACCTGACGCCGGAGGAGCGGCAGGCGGCGCTGGTGCTGCCCCGAGCGCTGGAGCTGGGCCGCACGATGGTCGAATGTGAACGAGTCCGAGATGCGGGCAAGCTGAAGGAGGCGCTGGCGGACTGCATCCGCCGCGAGCCCCTGGCCCGCATCGACTACGTCGCCGTAACGGACTACGAGACGCTGGAAGAGCTGACCGCCATCGACCGGCCCGCTCTGCTCCTGCTGGCCGTGCGCACCGGCGCCACCCGCCTCATCGATAACACGCCGCTGACCCCACACCGCTCGCCCTGAGCCCGTCGAAGGGTCACCCTGAGCCCACGTTGTAGCGGCGACCTTCAAGTCTCCAGCGGTGGGGGGTGGAGCCCTGAAGTTCTGCACAATCTTCGTCATACCAACCGTTGACACCTGTCCAACCCAGGCGCACAATGCCGATGTCGAGGCGCAAGCCAGAAGGAGGTTGGGATGGCGATCTATATGTTTGAGGCAGCATTCACTTCAGACGCATGGGCTACGCTCGCGAAGAACCCGCAAGACCGAACGGAGGCGGTGCGCACGCTCCTTCAGGGGATTGGGGGAAAGCTCATCTCCTACTACTTCGCGTTCGGCGATTATGATGTCGTTGTACTCGCCGAGTTGCCTGACAACGGGGCCGCTGCTGCTACCGCCATCGCCGTCGCTGCAGGCGGGGCTATCAGGGCCGTTAAGACGACGCCCTTGTTGAGCGCCCAGGAGGGAGTCGAGGCGATGCGCAAGGCGGGAGAAGTGAACTACAGGCCGCCGTCCTAAGACAGTCACATCGCATCCCGTTGACACTCGCCCCCGCGCCACGTTGTGCTAAAATACGCCTGAGCGCTATGGGCGGACATTCGCACTGGTCCACGATCAAGCGTCAGAAGGGCGCCTCCGACGCCAAGCGCGGTCAGCTTTTCACCAAGCTCTCGCGTGAGATCACCGTATCCGCCCGCGAGGGCGGCGGCGATCCGGCGATGAACTCTCGCCTGCGCCTTGCCATCGACAAGGCGCGCGAGAGCAACATGCCCGCCGACACGATCAAGCGCGGCATCGAGCGTGGCGTCGGCGGCGGCGATGCGGCCGCCCTCGTCGAGACGACGTTCGAGGGCTACGGCCCCGGTGGCGTCGCCATCATCATGCAGGTACTCACCGATAACAGGAACCGCACCGTATCCGAGATCCGTACCACCCTCTCCCGTAACGGCGGCAGCCTGGGCGAATCTGGCAGCGTCGCCTGGCAGTTCGATAGCGTCGGCTTCATCGCCCTGGACGTGGGCGATGGCGACCCGGAAGAGGTGGCGCTTGCCGCCATCGACGCCGGCGCCGAGGACGTCCGCACGGAGGATGGCCGCCTGGAGGTCTACACCGCGCCCACGGAGCTGATCAAGGTGCGACGGGCGCTGGAGGAGGCCGGCCTCTCCGTCTCCACCGCTGAGCTCTCCATGCTGCCCAAGAACACCCTGGCGCTGGACGAAAGCTCGGCCGCGCAGGTGCTCCGGCTCCTCGATATACTGGAAGACCTGGATGACGTCCAGAAGGTGTACTCCAACGCGGACTTCCCCGAGTCCGTCCTCATGGAGTACGCCGCGGCTCAGTAGCCCCCAAAATGTAGTCTTACTGGTGGCCGATTGACGGACACAGACACCCTCATCGTTCTCGGCATAGACCCCGGCATCTCCGTCACCGGCTACGGCCTCGTCCGACTCGAGGGCCGCGACCACACCCTCATAGACTTCGGTGCCATCCGCACGTCGAACCGCCTGCCCCGAGGCGAGCGGCTCCTGGCGATACACCAGGGCCTCCTGGAGGTCATCCGACGCTCGCGGCCGCACGAGGTAGCGGTCGAGGACTTCTACGCCGGGCACATGCGCGCCGCCGTCGCCGTGGGGGAGGCGCGGGCCATGGCGCTGCTGGCGGCGGCACAGGCGGAGCTGCCGGTATCCCTGTACAAGCCGCTGGAGGTGAAGCAGTTCGTGACCACCTACGGTCAGGGGAGCAAGGAGCAGGTGCAGGAGATGGTGCGCGCCCTGCTGCGAATGGACGAACCGCCTCAGTCCGCCGACGCCGCCGACGCCCTCGCCGTCGCCCTCTGCCACTGCCTCAAGCGTCGCAGCAACCTCCTCGAGGTGTCGTCGTGAGCCCCATCGCCCGCCTCACCGGCGTCGTCGCGGAGTGCGGGCCGGACTGGCTCATCGTGGACGTGAACGGCGTCGGCTACCTGGTGCACGGCCCTGTCGATACAGTCGCCGGCGCGAAGGTCGGCGCCGAGATCGCCCTGCACACGCACCTGTCCGTGCGCGATGACGGGATGACGCTGTACGGCTTCGCCTCCGCGGACGAGCGTAGCCTGTTTCAGACGCTAATCGCCGTCAGCGGCGTTGGCCCCAAGGTGGCGCTGGCCTTGCTCTCCGTCATGACCGTCGACGAACTCTCCTACGCTATCGCATCGGGGAACGCGGCGGCGCTGTCACGGGCGCCCGGCGTGGGGCAAAAGCTGGCGAGCCGCATCGCGCTGGAGCTGCGAGACAAACTGACGGCGGAGCCCGGACCTGCCGGAGTCTCGGGCGACTCGTCGGAAGTGGTCGCCGCCCTCATGGGGCTGGGCTACAGCCAGTCGGAAGCGCTGGAGGCGGTGGCCAAGAGCGATCTGCCCGCGGACGCGCCCGTGGAGGACAAGGTTCGGCTCGCCCTCAGCTACTTCGCGGGCACCCCGGCGGGGAGTAGAGCGACCTCACGGACGCCCGCTCGTCCTGCCTGTCCGCCTCCGGCGGAAGCGCCGGCCACGCCTGCAGACGGCGAGACGCCCTATCCTATTCGGGCGTCTTTTCCTCTTGATGTTTGCCGCTCTTAGGCATCTCCATCCCGAGAGCAGTCGCTATCCTCGTAATACTCTCACCCACCGCACCCTCAGGCCGTTCATCAACCGCATTTCGCAGGCGCTCCTTGAATGCGCTGACTCCAGCCTTGTCTGGATGCTCTTCCAACAGGTTGGTGTGCGCATCGAGCAGATCCGCGAGCCAAGAGAGACCAGCCTCTCCCCGCTTTTCCAAGACGACAGAGAAGAATCGATCCACAGCGCCCCCGTTATCGATAACGTTGGACCTTGATACTTCAGACCCGAACAGGTTGAAGAACGGTTCGGCTGGGTTGCCCCCTGCATTTATCGCTGCCTGCAGGGCTCCTCTTCCGAGGAGCTCTCTGCGCTCCACTGATAGCTGATCTACAATCTTTCCCCAGGAGGACTGAGACGGAAGTTTCGTCAGCTGGCCTCGGGCCGCAACGTCGGCGAAATCCGCGAGGGCGTCGAGATAATGGACCCCGAGGCTCAAACTTATCTTCTGGACGGATAGCTCGACAGCGAGACCAAGAACGTCGTCTTGATTTTCCAGATGATCCAACCACTCCCGTCTTTCAATGCGACCTAGCGCTTCAACGCACCATTGCCCAAATTCCTTATCATAAGAAACTGCGGCTATTAGCCCAACGCCAGACACTCCTTTTCCACTTGTAAATCTGCTTCCAGGGGCAAATGATACTACCCTCTTTAGCATATGTGAATTATGTGTAACTGTAAAATCTCCTAAAAGAAATCTTCCGTTTCCATTAATTTCCAATCCATAATATTCTCCTTTACCAACTTTTTCTAAAGAAATACCATAATTTAAAGGATTCTTATTTATTCTTCTTGGATTGCATTTTTTTCTTTTAATTTATGTACACATCGATCACTATATCTGCTACTCCTATCACCGTCAGTTACAATTACATATCCTTCTCTAAAAGGATTATCACCATCAGAATCTTTGCAGAAATTTTCTGTTTTACATAGAAATTCTACAATGCTATTTGTTCCATCAATTATACTATATT
>JADFKX010000058.1 GCA_022564695.1 Chloroflexota bacterium
AGACCTGCGATTGGACCGGGTCTTCCGCATCTTTCGCGTCACCCGCCGCCCCTTCGTGGACGTCCGCCAGCCGATGGATGACCTCACGGAGCTCGTCACCATCGAAGACGACGAGCCGTTCATCATCCAGCCCGGCACCTTCGTGCTCGGCTCCACCCTGGAGTCCGTCACCCTGCCCGACGACATCGTCGCCCGCGTGGACGGAAGGTCGTCGCTTGGGCGTCTCGGCCTGCTGGTGCACGCCACCGCCGGCTACATCGACCCCGGCTGGACAGGGAAGCTCACCCTGGAGCTGTCCAACCAGTCGCAGATGCCGATAGCGCTCTACTACGGGATGAAGGTCTCCCAGGTATCGTTCCTGCGTATGTCCACGCCGGTGGACCGGCCCTACGGCTCGGAGGGCCTCGCCTCCAAGTACCAGGGACAGACCGGCCCCACCCCTTCGCGTATCTTCCAGGACTTCCGCGAAGGCGAAGGCCGTTAGCGCCGCGGCGGGCCGGACATCGCCGCCTGGTAGCCCTTCACCACTGGGTCGTCCACCCACGCCGTCAGCTCAGGGTCGGACGCCCGCTCCGGCAGCGCCTTCAACATGTCCGCCGTGTGTATCGGGTCGTGCCGCGCCCACCCCAGCAGGAACACCTTCAACGGCAGGTCCGCCGGACTCCGCTTGGCGTCGCCCCGGAAGTGCATCACCTGCGCGATGTCTTCATCTGTGAGCCGTTCTAGCGTCTCGATCAGCGCTGCCCTGTTCCGCGACGCCTCCTCCAGTATGCGCTCCAGCGGCCATTGCCGCCGCTCCGCCACCCGCGCGTCGTTGAAGGCGTCAAGGTCGAACGGGAGCCCCTCGACCGTGTGCGACGCCTCTTCCGGGTGTCCCCCAGCCGCCGCCTCGAACGAGCGGGCCATCTCCGGGTCCAGCGTAGCCAGATGGCTGACGAAGTCCTTCACGATCCAGCTGCTCTCCGGCACGGGCCGTCCCAGCTCCTCATCGCTCAGCGTGTGGCAGAACCGCTCGAACTTCTCGCGGTGCTCTATGATCGACTGGATTACACGCTGCACGGTCTCACTTTTGGCCATCGCCTGCCTCCTCTACCTGTATCCGGCCGCAATTCTAGCACGCCCGGCGCAACGCCGTGCGATAATACCAGCGCCATGCCTGCCCCGAGCGGAGCCGAAGGGACCAGCGACTTCATGCAGCGCGCCCTGGGGTTTGCCCGCAGTGCCCTGGGCACTACCTCCCCCAACCCCAGCGTCGGCGCGGTCATCGTCAAGGACGGCGAGATCGTCGGCGAGGGGTTCACTCAGCCGCCCCCAGGCGACCACGCGGAGATCGTCGCCCTCAAGCAGGCGGGGGAGTCGGCCCGCGGCGCAGCGATGTACGTCACCCTGGAGCCCTGTACTCACTTCGGCCGTACGCCGCCCTGTGTCGACGCGATAATCGAGGCCCGCATCGCCGAGGTGCACTACTCGTTGGCCGACCCCGACCCTCAGGTCGAGGGCGGCGGCGGTCGCAAGCTGGAGGCCGCCGGCATCGCCGTCCGCGTCGGTGAGGGCGAGGCCGAGGCGCGCCGCATTAACGAGGCGTTCATCAAGCACCGTACGAAGGGGATGCCGTTCGTCATCGCCAAGTTCGCCGCCTCCCTGGACGGCCGTATCGCCGCCGCCTCCGGCGACTCTCGCTGGGTCTCCGGCCCCGAGGCTCGCGAGTGGGCCCACGATCTGCGAACCAAGATCGACGCCATCCTCGTTGGCTCCTCCACCGCCGTTGTGGACGACCCGTTGCTCACGGCGCGGCCGGGCGGCAAGGATGCGGAGCGTCAGCCTCTGCGGGTCGTCGTCGATAGCCGCGGCCGCACGCCGCCCATGGCCCGCGTCCTGGGCGGGCCGGCGCGGACGTTGATCGCTACCCTGAAGGGCGCGCCGGAGCCCTGGCGCTCCTCCCTGCGCGCCGCCGGGGCGGAGGTTCTTGAGCTTCCCAGCGAAGGCGACCGCGTCGACCTCGCCGCTTTGCTGCGGGAGCTGGCCGGGCGCGACGTCCTCTCTGTGCTGGTGGAGGGCGGCGGCGTCATCCTGGGCTCCTTCTTCGATGCCGGGTTGGTGGACAAGCTGCATGCCATCATAGCGCCAATCGTCGTCGGCGCCGAGGACGCGCCCGCTGCCGTGGCCGGCCGCGGCGCTTACCGCATGGCGGACGCCCTGCGCCTACGCGACATAACCGTAGACCGCCTGGGAGAGGACCTGCTCGTGACCGGCTACCCGCAGTACCCCGCGCAGGCGCAGGAGTGATGACCTCCGAGTGACAGCATGACCAACTTCGTTCGCATCTACGCCAAGCAGGAGCACCTCACCCCCGGTGGCGGCGAGACGGTCGAGCTCATCGCCGAGACGGTCAACCCCCAGGAATCGACGCTTCTGCTCGATGTCGCCGCCGGTAAGGGTGAGGCCGCCTGCATCCTCGCCGGACGCTTCGCCTGCCGCGTCCTCTCTATCGACATCTACGACCCGTTCATCCACTATGCCGCTGCCAAGGCCTGGCACTGGAACCTCCGCGATCTGGTTACCGTCCTCCGCGCCGACGGCAAGCGTGTCCCCGTGCGGGACGCGGTCTGTGACGCCGCCTATTGCATTGGCGCCCCCTCCATCGTCGGCCTGGAGCCCTGCCTCGCTGAGCTGGCCCGCGTCGTCAAGCCCGGCGGCCACGTCATCGTCTCCGATGTCGTCTGGCGCGAGAAGCCTGACGGCCCTCTGGGCCCCGAATGGGGTTGGGTTGCCGAGGTCAGCCCCCGCCTCAGTCGAGACGAGTACGCCTCCCTCCTGGCGGCGCAGGGGCTCGCCGTTTCGGACGTGCACACCCATGACCGCTCCGCCTGGGACCACTACCACGAGCATATGCGCAAGGTTGCCGACGAGGCCCGCGCCTCCAGCGACCCCGAGGACAGCGCCCTCGTTGAGGAGATCGAGCGGCAGATCGCCCTGGAGCGCCGCGCCGCCGACGCGTTCCTGGACTACGCGACCTTCCTCGCCCGCAAGCCCGACTAGCGTTTCTCTGTCTAGACCGGCGTGCGGGCGCCTGTTAGAGTAGGCAACGCCTTGGACGCCCTACGCACCCCTGACGAACGCTTCGCCGATCTACACGGCTTCCCCTTTCAGCCCCACTACGTAGAGGTCCCCTCAGGCGACGGTGGCACTCTGCGTGTTCACTACCTGGATGAAGGCCCCCCGGACGCCGCCCCCGTCCTCCTCATGCACGGCGAGCCCTCCTGGGCGTACCTCTATCGCAAGATGATTCCCGTCCTCGTCGACGCCGGCCACCGCGCCGTCGTCCCCGACCTCGTCGGCTTCGGCCGCTCCGACAAGCCGGCCCGGCGTGAGGACTACACCTACCAGCGCCACGTCGATTGGATGCGCGCCTTCCTCGAGACACTCGACCTGCGCGACACTACGCTGTTCTGCCAGGACTGGGGCGGCCTAATCGGCCTCCGGCTCGCGGCTGAGCACCCGGACCGCTTCGCCCGCATCGTCGCCGCCAACACCGGCCTCCCCACCGGCGATCAGACTCCCAACGAGGCGTTCCTCCGCTGGCAGCGCTACTCTCAGGAGACGCCGGAGTTCCACATCGGCGGTATCGTCAACGGCGGCTGCGCTACCGATCTGCCGTCCGAGGTCATCGCCGCCTACGACGCCCCCTTCCCCGACGATAGCTACAAGGCCGGTGCGCGCGTTTTCCCCGCCCTTGTGCCCACAGCCCCCGACGACCCGGCCGCTGAGCCCAACCGCAAGGCCTGGGAAGCCCTCCGCAGCTGGGAGAAGCCGCTCCTCACCGCCTTCAGCGACTCAGACCCCGTCACCCGCGGCGGCGATCGTGCTTTACAAAAACTCGTACCCGGCGCCGCTGGCCAGCCTCACACCACCATCACCGGCGCCGGCCACTTCCTCCAGGAGGACAAGGGCCCGGAGCTGGCCGCCGTCGTCGTAGACTTCATCGCCCGCAGCCGGTAGGCCTGTGGCCGAAAGCAAGCTCGTCGGGCTCCTGTTCGAGGCGTGGAAGGACATGGATCGCGTCCTCGCCGGCCTGGATCCCGCTGAGGCGGTCCGGCCCCTGGACAGAGGTAGCTCCGCCGCCTGGACCGCCGCCCACGTTGCCAATCAGGTCGACGCCTGGATCAACATTAGGTTCCAGCGGTTGACCCCGCACAAGCTGATCAGTCAGACGCGCTTCCGCGCCGGCGGCAGCGGTGTCGCCGATGACTGGCAGGCGATCGAAGCGGGTGTCCAGAAGGTCAGGGACGCCGCCCGTAAGTATCTTGAGGGGCTGAACGAGAGCGATCTCGACCTCGTAATCCCCTATGACGGCTCCTTCACCCAGCTTCGTGAGGTCGGCCTTGGCCTGCGCCACGCCCTCCTGCGCATCTGCGCCCACCACTACTTCCACATCGGCGAGATCGCGACCAAGCGCAGCCGTCTCGGTCAGCAGGTTGGGGACTATCCCGGGTCTCTGGAGGATTGCGTCTAGCTTCAGCCTCCGTTCCTTGTCCCCTGTCACTGCTTCCTGTACTCTAATCCCGCCATGTTCACCGGTATCATCGAAGAGATTGGCACCGTCCGTGAGGCTGACGAGGGCAATCTCGTCATCGCCTGCAAGGAGGTCCTCTCCGGCACCAACTTGGGAGACTCCATCGCCATCAACGGCGTTGACCTCACCGTCGCGCGTATGGACGAGGAGTCGCTCCACTTCAACTGCATGCCGGAGACCTACCGCCGTTCCAACCTGGGCCAGCTTCGCCCCGGCGATGCCGTGAACCTTGAGCGCTCCCTCACCCTATCCGATCGCCTGTCCGGGCACCTCGTCCGCGGCGTGACGGAGGCCACCGGCACCCTCCTCTCCCTCACGCCGGAGGGGGAAGCCGTGATCGCCCGCTATCAGGCGCCGCCGGACATCCTCCGCCACTGCATCGTCAAGGGTCCAATCGCCGTGGACGGCGCCAGCCTCACCGTCATCGCCAAGGATGAGACCTCCTTCAGCATCTCGCTGGTGCAATACACGCAGGAGCATACCAACCTAACTCGTAAGAAACCTGGCGATAGTGTAAACTTGGAGAGCGATATAATCGCCCGCTACGTCGGGCAGATGCTCTCTGATAGGGCACGCTAGCGGGCGCAGCTAGAGCACGGGTACCCCGGGTATCTGGGGCCCCGATCTCTCGGGAGGAGGTCCGCCTTGATAGAGTCCATAGATGAACATCGCCGCGCCAAGCGGCGCAGCGGCTCTCCGTTGGCTACCGTAGACGAGGCCATTGACGATTTCCGCCGCGGTGGCTTCGTCATCATCGTCGACGATGAGGGGCGCGAGAACGAGGGCGATCTCATTATCGCCGCTCAGTTCGTTACGGCGGAGACAATCAGCTTCATGCTTAAGTACACCACGGGTATCATCTGCGTACCCATGACCGGCGAGCGCCTGGACGACCTGCATATCCCCATGATGGTGGGCAACCAGCAAAACCAGGCCCAGTTCGGCACCGCCTTCACCGTCTCCGTGGATGCCCATGACGACATAACGACCGGCGTATCCGCCGCCGACCGGGCGAAGACTATCCGCGTCCTGGCGGACCCCGCTTCTGCGTCCCAGGATCTGGTCATGCCGGGACACATCTACCCTCTGCGGGTGCGCGATGGCGGTGTTCTCGTTCGCGCCGGCCACACTGAGGCCAGCGTTGACCTCTGCCGCATGGCTGGCCTCCGGCCCGCGGCTGCCCTCTGCGAGGTGATGCGCTCCGACGGCACCATGGCTCGCCTGCCGGACCTCAAACGCTTCGCTAAGCGTCACAACATCAAGATCATCACCATCTCTCAGCTCATCCGCCACCGTGTTCAAGGCGAACGGCTGGTTGATCGCGTCGCTGAGACCGCCGTCCCCACGCGCTACGGCGAGTTTCGCCTCTTCGCCTATCGCTCAGACATTGACCCCGACGAGCACGCCGCCTTCGTCTTCGGTGACATCAGCGGACCGGAACCAGTGCTCGTGCGTGTCCACTCCCAATGCATCACCGGCGATGTCTTCCACTCCCTGCGCTGCGACTGCGGCGATCAGGTCGAGCTCGCTATGGAGCGCATCGCTGAAGAGGGGCGCGGCGTCCTCGTCTACATGCGTCAGGAGGGGCGTGGAATCGGCCTCTGCAACAAGATCCGCGCCTACGCCCTCCAGGAGACCCAGGGCTACGACACCGTTGAGGCCAACGAGGCCTTGGGCTTCCCAGCCGACCGCAGGGACTACGGTATCGGCATGCAGATACTCCTGGACCTCGGCCTTAAGGAGATTCGTCTCCTCACCAATAACCCCGATAAGCGCGCCGGCCTGGAGGGCTACGGCCTCAAGGTGGTGGAGCGCGTCCCCATCATGGCTGCGCCCAACCCCCATAACTGGCGTTACCTGGAGACCAAGCGCGACAAGCTGGGTCACTTCATCGATATGCCCGGCTAAGGCGCCGGTTAGAATACCAGGGCCATCTCATCATCCATCTGAATAAATCTGTGGCCAACGACACCACCTACGAAGGCGAACTGGACGGCGATGGCCTCTCCTTGGCCATCGTCGTATCCCGCTTCAACGATTCCATCACCGGTAAGCTGCTGACCGGTGCCCAAGAAGCGGTTCAACGCTACGGCGTAGGCGAACACGATGTCTTCTGGGTGCCTGGCTCGTTCGAGATCCCCGTGGTAGCCAAGCGCCTAGCCGGGAGCGGCCGCTACCATGCCGTAATCTGCCTGGGCGCCGTCATCCGCCACGAGACCGCCCACTTCGAGTACGTGGCAGGGCAAGCGGCGGAGGGGATCCAGCGGGTGGCCCTGGACACCGGCGTCCCCTGCCTGTTCGGCGTCCTCACTTGCGACACGGACGAACAGGCGCTGGACCGTGCCGGCGGTAAGCACGGCAACACAGGTTTCGAGGCGGTGGAGGCCGCCATCCGGGTGGCCAACCTGCTGCGTATGTTCAAGCGGGGCTGATCTTTATCGGCCCCTCTTTGAACCTGATTAGGGAAGAAGCTACGCGCCGGAAGGAGCACGTACATGGGAAGCTTCAGCACGGAGATCCGAATAGACGCGCCCAGGGAGAAAGTCTGGGCGGTCCTCGCCGACCTCGGCGGCATCTACAAGTGGAACCCTGGCGTGTCGCACTCGCGCTCCACCTCCGAAAGCAGTGGGGGCGAGGGGGCAACCAGACACTGCGACCTCAGCAGCCCTAAAGGCTATCTCGAGGAACGCGCCTTCGATTGGCGCGACGGCGAAGGCTTCAAGATCGACATCTACGAGAGCAGCTTCCCGTTTGAGAGGAACGTCGTCGAGTTCAGCGTGAGGGCGGACGGAGACGGCACCATCGTAAGCGTGTCCCCGGACTACCAGTTAAAGTTCGGCCCTATCGGTGCGTTGGTTGAGCGACTGATACTAGGGCGGCAGTTGCGTAAGGGGATGGACAACTTGCTGGCGGGGCTGAAGTATCACGTCGAGACCGGCGAGTTGGTAGGCGACACGGTTCCCGCCTCTGAGAGCGCGTAGTTCAAACTTTCCATGGAGAAGGGGTGACAAGGCCCGCGTCCTGTATAAATATTAGACCAACCGGTCAACTACTTACCAAAGGTAAACGAGCCATGGGCGGACAAGCGACGCCAGGGAACGCCTTATCAAGAGCGCTACGGAGCTGATCTCCGAACACGGCTATACAGCCGTAGGCGTGAACGAGATCTGCGAACACGCCGGCGTCAAGAAGGGTAGCTTCTACCACTTCTTTCCCTCCAAGCGGGACCTCGTCCTGGCGGCGATCAACACCCAGGGCGAGCGGGGTCGCCGGCTGCTGGAACGGGCCATGAGCGCAGACCTCCCTCCGCTCGAAAAGATCGAGCGGGCGTTCGAGCTAACATACAGGCACCACGCTGCCGCGGCCCAGGACAGCGGCCGGGTAAACGGCTGCGCCATCGGCAACCTAGCGCTTGAGTTGAGCACTCGAGACGAAGTGGTGCGCTTGAAGCTCCAGCAGGCGTTCGATGTTTGGGCATCTTGCTTCAAGCGAGCGCTGGATGAAGCAGTAGACGCTGGAGATATCCCTGGAACCGACACTTCCGTACTCGCGGACAGTTTGGTCGCGTATATGGAGGGCATCATCATGCTCGCGAAGGCCAACAATGATCCTGAACTCATCAAGCGATTGGCCTATGGGTCGCAGCAACTCGGGCGGGCACTTCCGACGCGGGTCAAGTCGGGAGAGGCGGTGAGATAACGATCCGTGTTTTTTCGAGAGTAATTAACCAACAGGTCAACTAATCATCCAGAAGGAGGTGACCATGTAAGGGGTGTGCGGCCAGGCATCTCACGGCCGGCAGAGGAAATGACGGAGTGACGCCGGTATCCTCCGGCGACATGCAGCAGAAAGAGTGGAAAGATGTCGAAGATCACGAAGCAGATAACGATCAACGCACCGGCCGAGAAGGTCTGGGATATCGTGGCCGACTTCGGCAGCATCTCGAAGTGGGCACCTAACGTCACGAACTCGTATTCCACGACGGAGGCCAACGGAGGCGTCGGTGCTGGGAGGCACTGTGACGTCGTCGGCTTCGGTGCCATCGAAGAGGAGATCGTGGAGTGGAAGGAGAGCCGCAGCTTGACCTACGAGGTTGAGGACGTCGGCCCGATAAAGTCCTTGCGTAACGAGTCCTCAGTGAGAGGCGATGGCGACCGCACGGTGGTCACCTTCACGCTGGACTACCAGATGAAGTTCGGGCCCCTTGGCGCTCTGCTGGACAAGCTCGTTGCCGGACGGCAGCTCGGCAAGGCGGCGGCCCTGGGCCTCGCCGGCCTTAAGCACCACGTGGAGACCGGCGAGCCCGTCGACCAGAAGACCAAGCTCCCGAAGAGCACTCTAGCGGCGGTCACGGTGTAGCATCCCCGCGCGCCAGCAGACCGTCGATCTCGTCGGGTGTCGCTGCCGTGATGTGCGCCACGTGGTTGGCGTCCCAGATATCCGGTATCTCCCGGTTGCGGACGAACGTTGCGCCATCCGCCTGGAACCGCTCGTTGCCCAGGGCTGAGAACGCCTCGGATACAGTGAGGGCGCTCCGGGCGGCGTCGGTCATCGCCGCCTACGCCCTGTCCAGCTCGAAGTACAGATAGTCCAACTGCCTGGTCGGCTACAGCCCCCGATACCACTCCGCGATCGCCTCGCCGATCGCGTGAGGCTGGTCCTCCTGCACGAAGTGGGATCCCGCGCCGATGTCCAGCGTCTTCAGGTTGCGCATGTTGTTCCGGCACCACTCCACCAGCGGCTCCCCCATGAGCGCCCCAGGCTGCGCGTACAGCAGCAGCTTCGGCAGGTCAGACTTCCCCAGCCATTCGCTGTAGGCCTGCACCGCCGCCGCCGCGTCTGCCGGCTCCCCATCGATGGGGAGCTCGTTGGGCCAGCGCCACACCGGCTTGCGGCTGCGCGGGTCCAGGTACGGCTCCCGGTAGCGGGTCATCTCTTCGTCGGACAGCTTGCGCAGGACCGCCCCAGGCAGCACCTGCTCCACAAACATGTTCTGTTCGATGAGCATCTTCTCGCCTACCTCGGGCGTCCGGAAAGCCTGGAACATCTGTCGTGCCTGTTCCGGAAACTCGTCCCAGGTCAGCGGTCGCACGATCGCCTCCATGAACGCCAGCCCCTTCACGTTCCCCTCGTGCCGGCGGGCGTAGTGGAACCCTAGGGCGCCCCAGTCATGGATCACGAACGTGATGTTGCGCAGCCCCAGCGCCTCGATGAACCCGTCCACATACCGGGAGTGATCGAAGAAGCGGTATTCGATGTCCGGCTTGTCCGACTTCCCCATGCCGATCAGGTCCAGGGCGATGCACCTCGCCAGCGGCGATACGTGTGGAATCACGTTGCGCCACAGGTAGGATGAGGTCGGGTTGCCGTGCAGGAACAGCACCGGGTCGCCGGCCCCCTCCTCCACGTAGTGCATCTTCGACCCCTCCACCTCCACGAACTTCGACTGGAATGGGAACGCCGCCGATATCTCCTGCTGGGTCATCTGCTCCTCCTTGTCTGTGCCAGTCTCGTCATTTCAATCCGCCGCGGGCAGAGAAGAATCTCGTTGATCCCCTTTTCCCTTATTCCCTCTTCCTCTCCCCGTAGTCCCCGAAGGGCGCGTCGCGGCGGCGTACCGCCTCCCGGAACCCCTCCTTCATCGCCAGGTCCCGCCAGGCGATCCCCTCCGGCGTGTGGCGCGCCGCCCCATCGAACAGCGTGCCGATGAGCTGGTTCGTACGCAGCCCCATGTTCTCGTACATCTGGTTCACCAGCAGCTTGCTCATGACTAGCTGGTTGGTCGGGATCGTCGCCAGCTTGCGGGCCATCTCGCCGACGACGCCGGGCAACTCCTCGGCCGGCACCGCCTTCGAGGCCAGGCCCAGCCGCTCCGCTTCGACCCCGCTAAGCGCTTCGCCCGTAAGCATCAGCCTCTTCGCGTGCTCCAGCCCCAGGCGGTATACCCACATCGCCGTCGTCGGCTCGCCCCATACCCGCGCCGGCGGATAGCCAATCTGGGCGTCCTCCGCCATGTAGATCAGATCGCTGCACAGAACCATGTCCGTGCCGCCGCCCACGCACCAGCCGTGTACCTGCGCTATCACCGGCTTCGGGCTCTCCCACAGTGACATGAACGCCCGCACGTTGCGCGACATGCTCAGGTAGTCGCGTACCGGGTCCCACTGGCCGGACATCGCCCGCTGCGACGCGTCTTCGGCCT
>JADFKX010000227.1 GCA_022564695.1 Chloroflexota bacterium
GGAGCTGGACGAAGGCCCTCGTATGTACACCAACCTCGTCGACGTTGAGCCCGACCCCAAGAGCCTCCGCTGCGACATGCCGGTCGAGGTCGTCTTCGAGGATATCAGCGAAGAGATCAGCCTCCCCAGGTTCCGTCCCGCATCGGCATAGCGATGGCTATATCACTCGTGTCAGATCGTCTAGCGAGAAGGAGCGATGATGACATCCCGCGGTAGCCGCGACATCCCCTCCCTGCTGGAAGGCTTGGCCGCCACTCCGAATCGTCTTGAGGCCGCCACCCGCAACGCCGGCGACGACGCCCTCGACTCAGCCCCGGCTGGCGAGTGGTCGGCTCGGACGGTGCTGGCACACCTCCGCGACGACGAGTTCATGGTCATGCGCCTCCGCCTCGCACGGATGATAGTCGAGGAGCACCCCACGATCGCGCCGTTCGATGAGGGGGCGTGGGCAGATTCGCGATGGAGCGGTCGCGATGGGCGTCAGGAGCTGCTGTCGGATTTCCGCTTGCAACGGGAGGCGTCGATGATGGTCTTGCGTCGCCTTGAGGCTAGCGACTGGCTGCGCACCGGGTTGCAGCCGGAGTACGGCGCTTTCGATGTCCATTGGTGGGTCGAGCACTGGCTGGAGCACGACGAGACCCACGTTGCGCAGATCACCGCGGCGTTAGCGAAGGCGAGGGAGGAGTAGATGCCATCGAGTAGCATCAGCAACAGCGACCGCCGCCGCCTCTCCGGCAAGGTCGCCATCGTCGGTGCCGACGAGTCCGACGAGATCGGCATCGTCCCTGGCACATCCAGCCTCCAGCTACACGCCGAGGCCGCCCGCAACGCCCTCGCCGACGCCGGCATCGAGATGTCCGACGTTGACGGCCTCTTCACCGCCGGCCCCGGCTGGTCACCCAGCCTCCAGATCGCCGAGTACCTCGGCATCCAGCCCAGGTACACAGATAGCACCACCGTCGGCGGCTCCTCATTCGTCATCCACGTGGAGCACGCCGCTGCCGCCATCCAGGCCGGCCTCATCAACGTCGCCCTTATCACCCACGGCCAGAGCGGCCACTCGGACCGTCGACGCCCCGGCGCCGGCAGGCCCGGCCTCGACCCCTGGTTCCCCGCATCCCAGTTCGAGTCGCCCTATCACGTGGGCGGCCCTCCCTCCGTCTACGCCATGGCCTGCATGCGCCACATGCACCAGTACGGCACCACCCACGAACAGCTCGCCGAGATCGCCGTCGCCACCCGCAAGTGGGCGATGCTCAACCCCAAGGCGATGATGCGCGACCCCCTCACCATCGACGACGTCCTCTCCTCCCGCTGGATCACCTACCCCTTCCACCTGCTCGACTGTTGCCTGGTCACCGACGCCGGTGGCGCCGTCGTCGTCACCAGCGCTGATCGCGCCAAGGACTGCCCCAAGAAGCCCGTCCTCGTCCTCGGCTCCGGCGAGGCCACCACCCACCAGACCATCGCCTCCATGCCCGACCTCACCACCACCCCCGCCAGCATCTCCGGCCCCCTCGCCTTCGAGATGGCCGGCGTCAGCCACAAAGACATCGACGTGGTAGAGGTGTACGACTCGTTCACCTACACCGCGCTCGTCACCCTGGAGGCGCTGGGCTTCTGCGGGAAGGGCGAGGGCGGCGCCTTCGTCTCCGGCCAGCGCACCGCCCCCGGCGGCGACTTCCCCCTCAACACCAACGGCGGCGGCCTCTCCTACACCCACCCCGGCATGTACGGCATGTTCCTCCTCATCGAGGCCGTCCGCCAGCTCCGCGGCGAGTGCGGCGAGCGCCAGGTCCCCAACGCAAAGCTCGCCTGCGTCAACGGCACCGGCGGCACCCTCTCCTCCACAGGCACCCTCATCCTCGGCGTGCAGTAGTTGCAACCCTGACGCCACATGTAGGGGTCGAGCATGCCCGACCCCTACGCAGCGACACGGAGGTACGCCGGGTTTGTCGACACAATGGCCTGCCCGCCTCAGCCCCGGCTGGCAAGCTGCGGAGCCGCGGATTTCAGTCCACGGGCTGTATACTAGATACACCGATGTCTTTGCTCAAGAATCCTAAACTGCTCAACTGGATCGAGTCCTTCGCTGCATTTTCCGGTTTCCATGGCCTCGGATGGCTCCTTGCTGGCTTCTGGGTACAGGGGATAATAAGGATGTTCTCCGGCTGGTTACTTCTCATCCTGATAGGCGTTGTCATCTTGGCCCTATGGGATCTTTTTGATAACTTTCTATCCTATCGGTACGCTTTAGTGCTGGCAGTATTACCTTCAATCGCTTGGCCTGCCGCCAGTGTCTGGTCTGCAATACGCCTTCAGAAGCGGTTGGAGCAAACACAGCGGGCCCACACCGCATAGTCATTTGCTCATCGATCTCCACACCCACACCCAACCCCTCTCCGACGATAGCGACCTCACACCCGATCAGCTCGTCGAAGCCGCCAGGGCCGCCGGCCTCGACGCCGTCTGCCTCACCGAGCACGACTTCGTCTGGGACCCGGAAGAGGTGCGGCAGCTCGCCCGCAGTTACGACTTCACCGTCATCCCCGCTATTGAGGTGAACACCGACGATGGCCACTTCCTCGCCTTCGGCCTGGACCGCTACGTCTACGGCATGCACCGAACGGCTGAACTCGCCCGCCTCGTCGATGA
>JADFKX010000228.1 GCA_022564695.1 Chloroflexota bacterium
GGCTCACCCTTGCCCCCGAGACGTGAGAGGCCGCCGTGGCTGATCCCGCGGCGGCCTCAATATCGCCGCCCGGGCCGCCATCGCCCAAAGGGAGGAAGTTATCTGGCGGCCTGGGCGACCCCTTTCTCCTTCGTTAGCGCGCTCTGGCGCCTCCCGCTGAGCGCGCCTCTTTCTGGTCTACGGTGACATTTGCTCCGTTAGTGAGACGGCCGGTCTGCATCAGGAGCAGCGACTGGAGAGCACCATCCACGTCGAAGTCGTCCTTCCACAGCAATCTACCCAGGCGCAGTCCATCGAAAATCGCCATGGTCAGATCGGCCAATCCTCTGGGGTCAACCTGCTCCGAGTATACCCCCTCAGATTTCGCTTTCTGGATTAGAGATTCCAGCCACTGGCGTCGCATGGCCCGGCTTCCCCGCGTGATCTCGGCCAGCTTCTCATTTCGCAACGTTTCGGCCCAGATCTCCACGTGCAGCCGCGTTATATTATCAATTTCGGGGTTGCGTGCCCACTCGAAGAAGAGCGATGACAGGGCCTGAACAGCGGAGCGCATGTCCCCGGACGCTTCGGCCGTTGCTGTCAGGTCAGCAACCGTGGCCCGCGTCGTATCCTCAATAACGGCGCTTATGATCTCTTCTTTGCTGCCGAAGTAATGATAGAGGCCGCCGGGCGTGATCGCCGCCTCGTGGCAGATCTCATCTGTGGTGGTCTGGTGGAAGCCGTTGCGCAGAAAACAAGCGCGGGCGGCTTCGATTATCTCCCGCCTTCGGTTCTCTATCTCCTCCGGCTTCAGCTTCGGCATAATGGCTCCCACGCGCCATAGCGAGCGCTCGCTATACTATACGCAGCCGCCTACCATTTGTCAATACGATGTGACATGCTACCGAGTACCGGCCAGCCGACGAATAAGGTTGAGCTTATTCCTCGGACGCCCGGGGTTCTACCGGCGTCCGGTCCAGAATGTTGACGTAGACAGCCTGCAAGGAGCCCTCGTCGTCACGGCTTCCCCAGATGAACACTCGGCTTCCCACCCGCGGCTCCCCAAGCACAACCGTCTCTTCGGGTATCTCAACACGGAGGAGGCCGATCTGCCAGGCGCCGCTCTCTTCGATTCGCCGGATGCTACCGCGAATGAGCGCCAGCCCGCTGCGACCGGGCGTGAAGGTGGTGACAAGCTTCTCCAGAACGAGATGCTCGTCTATCAGGCGGCCTTCAAGAGTGACAAAGCTACCGACTTCCGGTATTTCCACCTCGGCAGGGGCTACTACCTCTATCCCACTGACAGTCCAGCTCTCATCGTCCCCCGCTTCCAGCACCCCTTCAATCCGGATGATCTCCTCGCCCGCGTCATCCGCATCCGCATCCGCGAGGATCACTACCCTCTTGGCGATCACGTCTCCGTTCTCGACTACCGCCTCCACGCGGGCGCGGGCGCCTTCGGCCAGCACCCCGCCTCGGGCGTCGATCTCAGTGCTGGGTGTGACGGTGAACTTCTGGCCACCTACCACCCAATCGTTGCTGACTTCATCAGTGCTGACCGCGCCCTCAATGATTCCCTCATAGGCCAGCAGAGCGGACGCCGCCTCATCCGTATCACCTGCAGAACCCTCCACGCTGGAAGCGACGGCCTGCCCGTCAATGTCATCGACCCTTATCTCCACCTGTTGGCCCCGCTGCAGCTGAAGCTTGAGCAGAGTCCTCGTGGTAATGGCGATCCGCTGGCCAGCGATAACCACTTCGCCATCGCCAACGTCCTCCAGAGTGCCGGAAACGATGTACTGCTGATCGGGCGGGCCATCGCTGACAGCAGTAACCTCAAGCGCTAGTAGCCGTCCATCACTTCCCCTGGCGGCGACAACTTTCACCATCTGACCCGGCTCAAGCTCGTTGTCCCCTCGCGTGCGAAGATCAATCCTGACCTCTACCCCACCCAACAGCCACACACCCTCTGCCACCAGCTCGGCTGATCCGCTGATGTGGATGATCCCAGCGGCGAGATCGTCGGGCCTCACGGAGCCCGGCGTGCCGCTGGTCCGCAGCTGGACGTTGTGAAGAGTGGCTACAACCTCGGCGTACTCGTCCCGTGCGGACTCCGCGATGTCTCCCCACAACACTAGCAACAGGTCCTCCTGCTCAGCCGCCTGTTCGCGTGCGCGTGCCAGCAAAGCCAGCTCATCCGGGTGGTCCTCCAGAATGCGCACGGCCTGTGCGTTGCGCTCTCGGATGGCGCTGAGGACGTTTCCCTGAATCGGCTTCCCTGCGCGCAGCATCGCCATGATCTCTTCCGTGCGCTCGTTGGACTGGTTGAGCAGCAGCTCCGCCTTCCGGCTTTCGTCGAAGGTGAACCACACCCGCGCATCCTCCGTGAGCAGCTTGACCCGATAGAGAGGACTATCGGGAAGAGCGTCCTGCGATGCGTAGCCGGTTCCGCCTGCGGCGCCCAGGACGGCCAACACCATTACGGCCGCAATCGCCAGCGGACGTAACCACGCGAATGAAAGCGGCGGCCTCCGCCCAAGGCGCATATCAGCCGCCTGTGAGCGGAAGCGCTGCCAGGCTGCCTCCTGCACAGCGGCCCGAGGCTGGTGCCGTGGCGTCATGGTCAGCCGTTGGGCCAGCGGCAGGTACGTCCGCAACTCCTCC
>JADFKX010000059.1 GCA_022564695.1 Chloroflexota bacterium
GGATGCGCACCGCCTCACCCTCCCGCTCGTCGGCGACGGCGATGAGGATGTGCTCCACACCCACGTACTCGTCCTTCAGCCGTTCCGCCTCCGCGTTCGCCGCCTCCAGCATGCGCACGATGCGCGGCGTGGTGTATATCTGGACCACGTCGTAGGCGAGCTTGGGCGCCTTGGCCAGCGCCTCGGCGACGGCCTCGCGCAGCTTGGCGCGGTCCACCTTGAGGTGCTCGAAGATGGCGGGCGCGACGCCGCCCTCGTGGGTGAGCAGCGCCATGAGGACGTGCTCCACGTCCCACTGGCTGTGGCGCTCCTTGCGCACCATCTCCTGGCTGGCCGCCAGAATCTCCTGCGCCCCTTCCGTAAACCTGTCCTGTCTCATCATGTCAATTCACCTCTGCATTATCGTTCAAATGTAAACCCGTCAGGTAGCGGGTTCTTGGCAGCATGATTGATCACCTGTGTAATATCGCCGAATGCAATCTGCGTTGCAGGGACTCCGACTACGTTCACCCTTTCAGCCGCGACTGGCATTGGGGTGAAGACCAGTGCAGCGGCTACGTGCGGGTGAGACTCGAACCAGACAGTTCCGGCCTGAATCTGCCGCAGCACCGCATCGGTCTGGCTTTGAAGTAGCTCTCGCTCGAACCCCACTGCGATGACGTAAGGAATATCGAGTCCCTGATGTTGCTCGGATGCCTCCTGAAGCTTGTCGAATACGCGAGTAAGATCGTGCGTTCGAATCAGCTTGCATTCGACGAGCATATTGGGTCCGACGGTACGGACATCGGGCCTACCGTCCTCGTAACGCAACCACCCCATCCGCAAACACCTGCCAGTGAGCGCAAACTGCATAACATGCAGCTCGAAGAGGATCGCTGCACATTCATCGGACTTTCGCAGATGAGCCACAAATCGTGCCTCGGCTGGCAGCCAGTATGGTTCGTATTCGAAGATCATCTCGGCGTCTAGTAGGAGATTGCCCAAACTCTGCCGCTCCAGAGCCGTGAGTGCGCGCTGGGCAATCACTTGGGTTTCGAGGGCGGCAAAGCCTTCCGCTAGGACGTGTTCTCCCCGTCTAAACATCTTAACCCTTATCCTGCCGATCAACTCCTTGAGTCGGAGAGCGGGCCTTAGCTCACGGAGCGAAACGAACACGCTATTACCCACGCTTATCCTCCCCCTCCGGCACCGCCGGCAGCGTCCTGTCGCGATACGACTGGAGCTCCGCCCGCAGCCGCTCCATCTCCTCCTCCATCCGGGCGATATGTTCGTTCAAGCGGATCACCACCTCCGCGCCGGCCAGGTTCACGCCCAGGTCGTTCACCAGCCGCTGAATGCGGAGCAACCGCTCGATGTCGGCCCGCGAGTAGAACCGCACGCGCCCGCGGGAGCGCGAGGGTCGCACCAGCCCCAGCCGCTCGTAGTGGCGCAGGCTCTGGGCGTGCATCCCCACCATCCTGGCGGCGATGCTGATCACGAACAGCGGCTCGTCTTCGTGAACGCTGTGACGGTCGGCCATTACCCCGCACCCACCTTCTTCTTGCGCTCCTCCCGCAGCTTCTCGAACAGCTCCCGCTCGCGGTCGCTGAGCTCCTCCGGCAGGACTACACGCACACGCGCCAGAAGGTCGCCGCGTCCCTTCGCCTTCGCCTTGCCCTTCCCTTTCTCCTGCTGGCGCGGCATGCCCAGGCCGGACAGCCGGAACAGGCGCCCGTTCTGGGTCAGCGGCGGTATCTTCAGCGCCACCTGCTTGCCGGACAGCGTCGATACCTCCACCTCGCCGCCCAGGACGGCGTCCTCCAACGGCACGCCCACCTCCGTCGTCAGATCGTCCCCCTTGCGCTCGAACCGGGAGTGCGGGCGCACCTTGACGACGACATACAGATCGCCGCGAGGGCCGCCGCTTACACCCGTGTTGCCTTCGCCGGCGATGCGCACCCGCGAGCCGTCGCGGACGCCGGCCGGTATCTTCACCTCGATACGCTTGGGACGCAGCGAGGCGCCTGCGCCCTCACAGACGTGGCACACCGCGCCCGCTATCTGGCCGCTGCCGCCGCAGGTGGCGCAGGCCTCCTCCGATTGCAACTGCAGGAGCCGCGTGGCGCCCTGGAACGCCTCCTCCAACGTCACCTCCGCCGCGTACTCCACGTTCTGCCCCCGCATTGGGGCGCGACGACCCCTGAACGACTCGAGGATAGTCTCGAACGATCCGCCACCGCCGCGGCTGAACAGATCGCCCAGGTCGAAGCTCCGGCCGAACCAGGCGCCCGCGCCGCCGCCGGCCTGCCGCGCCTTCTCAAACGCCTCCGCTTGCTCCCACCGCTCACCGTAGCGGTCGTACTTTTTCCGCTTCTCAGCGTCGGAGAGCACTTCGTAGGCGGTGTTGATCTGCTTGAACCGCTCCTCGGCCTTGGCATCGCCTGGGTTGACGTCGGGGTGGTACTTACGGGCCAGCCTGCGATACGCCTGCCGGATATCCTTCTCGGAAGAGGACCGGGATACGCTCAGGATATCGTAGAAGTTCTTTGCCACTGTAACCTGTATTGTACGTCCGTCAGATAGTAGAGTCAAGCTCTTTAGTAAAGATACTTGATAGTATCTCTATCAAGTTACTTGACATGGTAATCACATTATGATACAACAGAAGCACGGACAGAACGGCGGGCCAACCGGCGCAAACGGCGTCACGGGACAGCCCCACAACACAAGGAGGCAGTATCGCCATGAGAACCATCGTTCGTTGGGACCCGTTTGTTGATATGGAGCAGATGCGCCATCGGATGGACCGCATCTTCGGCGATCTCCGGCCATGGCGCCTGGCGCCGCGTGCCGGCTCGGAGATCGGCTACTTCCCCCTGGACGTCTCCGAGACCGACGAGGCGTTCGAGGTCGAGGCCGCCCTGCCCGGCGTGAAGCCGGAGGACGTCGAAGTTCAGGTCCACGGTGACACCGTCACCATCAAGGGTAACGCCAAGGAGGAGGCTGAGGAGAATGGCAAGGACTGGCTGCGCCGAGAGCGCCGCTACGGCGTCTTCGCCCGCTCCTTCACGCTTCCCACCGACATCGACGCCGCGAAGGCATCCGCGGACTTCGAGAACGGCCTGCTGAAGCTGCGCCTGCCGAAGTCCGAGGCTGCAAGGCCCAAGACAATCAAGGTGAGCACCAAGGGCGTCATCGAAGGCGAGAAGTCCTGAGGCGCTAACGCGCCCCTTGCTCAGCTAACTCAGACCGCCAGGCGAAACGCCTGGCGGTCGTTCTTCCCCTTCGAACCCAGGCTCAGGCGGCTACGATCTTCCCGCTCTCCACCTGATTCAGCGCCCGGTCCAGGTTACGCGCCGTGTGAATCAGCGCGATGTGAGTGAACGCCTGCGGATAGTTGCCCAGGAACTCACCCGTCCGCGCATTCACCATCTCCGAGTACAGGCCGACGTGATTACCTAGCCCCACCACCCGCTCGAAGATCGCCCTTGCCTCGTCCATGCGGCCACCCGTTACCAGCGCGCCAGCCAACCACAGGCTGCACATAGTGAACGCACCCTCGTCGCCGCCCACGCCGTCATCCGTCTCCGACGGCAGATAGCGATGGACAAGACCATCGCGCATTAGCTCCCTCTGCACCGTATCGATAGTGGCAACCATCCGCGGATCGTGCGCGGGCAGGAAACCGACCATGGGCATGAACAGAGTGCTGGCGTCCAGGTTGGTCGACCCGTAGGCCTGCACGAAGCTGCGGCGCTTCTCGTTCCAACCCTTCTCCAGGAGATCAGCCTTGATCGCCTCGCGGGCGCGCCGCCAGCGGTCGAAGTCCACCGGCCTCTCCAGAGCCTTCGCCAGGCGCAACCCCCGGTCCACCGCCACCCAGGCCATCAGCTTGGAGTAGACGAAGTGCTTGGGCTCCGAGCGCACCTCCCATATCCCGTTGTCCGCCTCCTTCCACCTGCGCAGCGCCGACTCCACCATCGCCTCCGTCAGAATCCACAACGAGTCGTCGATGATGCCGCCCGCGCGGTGGTACGAATCGAACGAGAGGAGCACCTCGCCGTAGATGTCCAGCTGGAACTGATGAAAGGCGTCGTTACCGATTCGCACGGGCGACGAGCCCCGGTAACCCTCCAGGTGGCCGAGCACTTCCTCAGTCATGGCGTGATGATCCACCTCGCGGCCGATGCCGTAGAGTGAGTGGATGTCCTCGCCGTGGCCGAATCCCAGTACCAGCCCCGCCAGCCACTCGATGAACGGGCGGGTGTAGGCGGTGTGCCCCAGACGGTGGAACACGTCCAGCGTGAAAGCGGCGTCGCGCAGCCAGCAGAAGCGGTAGTCCCAGTTGCGGCTACCCCCGAACTGCTCCGGCAGCGAGGTGGTGACAGCGGCGCATATAGCGCCGGTGGGCATGTACAGTAGCAGGTGCAGCGCCAGCATGGAGCGCTTCACCACCTCCTCCCACCGTCCCATGTAGCGCCAGTCATGGGCGACGAACCGCCAGAACGCCTGCGTCCGCCCCAGCTTGCCGTAGACATCGCAGTCCTCCGGCAGCGGCGGCGAGTCATCATTCCAGCGCAGCAGGAAGGCCGTCCACTCACCCTCCTTCAGAGTGAAGCGGGCGCGGGCGCCGCCTTCGCTAGCCTCCAGCGGCACGCCGGACGTCATGCTCAAGCAATCTCCATTGAGACGCGCCACTACAGACCGGCCGTTCACGCTCACTTCCGTAGGCGAGCGGGCGTAGTCCAGGCGAGGCTGAAACTCCAGCTCCATGTCTACGGAGCCGCGCTCGCAGCGCACTATCCGCACCACTTCATGGTCGCAGTGGGTGACCTCTTCCGCTACCGGCATGAAGTCGGTAAGGCTGACCGAGCCGCTGTCAGTCTGGAAGTTTGCTGCCAGGATGTTGCTCTCAGGCAGGTAAGAGTGGCCGTAGTTGAAGTCGCCAGCGGGCCGTATGCGGAAGTAGCCTCCGTTGGCATCGCCAACAAGGGCGGCAAATACGCTGGGCGAATCGAATCGCGGGAAGCAAAGCCAATCGATGGAACCGTCGCCGCTGACGAGTGCGGCGGAGTGCATATCCCCGATTACGCCGTAATCACTGATTCGCCTGTACGGCATCCCATCCCTCCGGACAAGTGCTAAATCCCTAGCAAATCTAATATAGACAACGCAGGCCGTAAATGGAAGTCGCGTCGGGTGAATCGTTAGTGAATCGTAAAGGCTAGGGGAGGCCCCTTTTGTCGGTGAGCATCTACACCTCGTCGTACCGGAAGCAATCGATGGTGTGATCGTTGACCATCCCCACCGCCTGCATGAAGGCGTAGCAGATCGTCGGCCCGACGAACTTGAACCCTCGCCGCCGCAGCTCCCCGCTCATCGCCTCGGACTTCTCGGTCTTCGCCGGCATCTCAGACAGAGCCCGGAAACTGTTCTTGATCGGCCTACCATCCACGAACCGCCAGATGTACTCCTCGAAGGAGCCGAACTCCTCCCTGACCTCCAGGAAGCGCTGGGCGTTGTTTACGGTCGACGCAACCTTCAGCCGGTTGCGGACGATGCCCGCATCGGCAAGCAGGCGCTTCACATCTCGTTCGGTGTAGCGGGCGATTCGTGCAGCGTCGAAATTGTCGAACGCCCTGCGATAGTTCTCTCGCTTCTTGAGGATCGTCTCCCAGCTCAGCCCCGCCTGCGCCCCCTCAAGCGTGAGGAACTCGAACAGAGTACGGTCCTCGTGGACCGGAACGCCCCACTCCTTATCGTGATACGCCAGCATCAGGGGGCCGCTGGCCCAGGAGCAGCTTACTAGCGCTTTATCCGTCACCCCACCACTCGCTTCACTCGCGACCTGAAGGTCGCCGCTACGTCTTGTTCCCACTCGTCCTGAGCCTGTCGAAGGATGAGCGGCGATCTCTACCCCTTCGGCAGACCCAGGCCGCGCATCGCAATGATGTTGCGCATGATCTCGCTGGTGCCGCCGCCGATCGTCTCCGCCACGCTGAGCTGGTAGTACCGCTCGATGCGGCCCTTCAGGTGAGCGTACTTACTGCGCGGATGCAGCTGGCCGTACAGCCCAAGCATCTCCATCCCGCTGCCGGCCAGCCGCAGCCCCAGCTCCGAGGAGTACAGCTTGGCGATGGAGGCCTCGTAGTTCGGTATCTTGCCCGCCTGCTGGAGAGAGGCGACGCGGTAGCAGAGGTTCTGCCCGGCCTCCAGCTCCACGCCGATCTCCGCCAGCCGGTGACGCACCTCCGGCCGCGCCCCAACGAACGAGCGGTGCTCCTTGGAGAAGCTCACGAGCTCCTCCCACGAACGGCGCGCCCGCGCCACCCCCGCCACCGACGACCGCTCGAAGTCCAGCGCTACGGCCAGCTGATACCAGCCGTTGTTCTCCTGCCCCACGATGTAGTTGGCGGGGATGCGCACGTCCTCAAAGAACACCTCGTTGAAGCCGTGCATGCCGGCCATGTTGATCAGCGGCCGTACGCTGATGCCGGGGGTGTCCATGGGCAGGATGAACATGCTGATGCCCTTGTGCTTGGGCGCCTCGGGGTCCGTGCGGGCCGCCAGCCAACCCCAATCCGAGCGGTGGGCGCCGCTGGTCCATATCTTCTGGCCGTTGATCACCCACTCATCGCCGTCCTTGACCGCCCTCGTCTGCAGGGAGGCGAGGTCAGAGCCGGCTTCGGGCTCCGAATACAGCGTGCACCAGATCTCGTCATGGTTGGCGATGGCGGGAAGGAAGCGCTTCTTCTGCTCCTCGGTGCCGTAGATCATGAGGCTGGGCCCCACCCAGGCCACACCCATGTTCAGGCCTGTGGGCGCGCCCTGGTACGCCATCTCCTCGTTGTAGACCATCTGCTGCATGATGGTGCCCTTGAGGCCACCGTACTCCTTCGGCCAGGGCAGCGTCAGCCAGCGCCGCTCTGCCAGCTTCTTGTTGAACTGGCTGGCGAACTGGGACTGCTGTTCGGCCAGGAACTCCGTATCGTTACCGAACTGGTCCTGCCAGCCGGGCGTCAGCTCCGCCTTCAGGAACTCGCGTACCTCGGTTCGGAACGCCTCCTCTTCGACATTGAACCTGAACTCCATCGCTCCTCCTATACGCTCGTTCCCGACGTAATGCGTGGAAGCCTGAAGGCTTCCGCTACACTGCCCGGCATCATTCCGCCTTCAGGGCCCCGCTCTGGACACGGCGGGCGACATCCGCGAACACCTCATAGTCCTGGGCCCCAACAAGGGCAAACTTCTCGTTGAAGACGAACGTGGGTACCCCGCTCAACCCGGCGGCGCCCGCCCACGCCATCTGCTCCTCCACCCGCTGGGCGTAGCGGCCATCGGCCAGCGCCGCCCGCAGCCCATCGCTATCCAGGCCGCACGCGCCGGCCAGGCGACAAAGGACGTCCTCATGACCGATGTTCTCGCCCTTCTCCCAGTAGGCGGCGAACACGGCGCGATGGAACCGCAGCAGGCAGCCGCCTTCCTTGGCGTACTCCGTCGCCTCGTGCGCCTTGAACGTGTTGGCCACGACCGGTGGTGCGATCATCTCGATGCCGGACTCCCTGGCCGTATCGCGCAGCCTGTCAAGGTAGCCGGAGGGATAGCGGCTGCCCCGGTACACCTCGTCGCGTGGCAGCCCCTCGGGAGGGAGGCCGGGCCGCAGGTTGTAGGCCCAGACGTCGAACTCAACGTCGAACTCGCCGAACAGCCGCTCGGCCCGCACCAGGCCGATGAAGCACCACGGTCAGATGTAATCGGAGACGACGCGCAGGCGGAGGGGCGCATCCCCGGCGGGTTTGTCCGCCTCAACGCCGGCATGGCGCTCCACGTCGGCGTCGCCGTCGAAGCCTACGGACCAGGATTCCATACGTGGCGATTATAGCAGCTTGGCGGCAGTTCGCGTGAACGTTATACTACGGGCGCCATGCCACCACTCGAAGGCAAGATCGCCATCGTTACCGGCGCCGGACGCCACAACGGCATCGGCCGCCACATCGCCCTCGCCCTGGCCCGCCAGGGCGCCGACGTAGCCGTCACCGGCTCCGGCCGCCCGCCGGACGCCTACCCCGAGGACGAGAAGGCGATGGGCTGGCGGGACATCGAATCGGTGGCGGACGAGATACGGGCGCTGGGCCGCAGAGCCTTGCCCATGGTGATAGACATCAGCAAGGCGGATCAGGTGCAGCGACTGGTGGACGAAACGCGCCGCGAGCTGGGCCGGATCGACATCTTGGTGAACAACGCCGCCGCCGCCCGCGGCAACGACCGCGTGCCCATAGTGCAGCTTGAGGAGGCGGAGTGGCGCAAGGTGATCGAGGTGAACCTGACGGGGACGTTCCTGGTGACCAAAGCCGTCGCCGGGGCGCTGATCGAACAGGGAGAGGGCGGCCGCATCGTCAACATCTCCTCGATCGCTGGCCGCGAAGGGATCGCCACCTTCGCCGCCTACGGCGTCACCAAGGCGGGCATCATCCTGTTCACGCGCGTGCTGGCGCATGAGCTGGCGCCCCACGGCATCAACGTGAACTGCGTCTGCCCGGGGCTGGTTGGGACGCACCGCATGCAAGACATCACGCAGGGACCAATCCGCGACGCCGTCATGCGCACCATCCCCCTGGGCCGCGAGGGGAAGCCGGAGGAGATCGGGGAGCTGGTCGCCTTCCTCTGCGGGCCGGACGCCTCCTACGTCCACGGCCAGGCGATCAACATCGATGGCGGCCGCGTGATGCAGTAGCCGGGTGAGAAGATGCCGAGAGCCTCGCCCGCCCGCCGCCGCTACCGTTGCCGCGACGGCCGGCTGTCCCTGGCGTGCGAAAACGAAGCGCAGTGGCGGGCGCTGGCCAAGTGCTTGGGCCGGCCGGAAATCGCCTACCCCGGCTCCTGGGACGCCGCGCGGGCAGCGGCGCCGCGGGGAAGGCTGGGCCGCCTGCTAGAGGGCATCTTCGCCGCCGATCCCGTGGACTTGTGGCTGGAGCGGCTAAGCTCTCACGGCGTCCCCTGCGCCCGCGCCAAGTGATGTCATCCTGTAGAATGAGGTGGCTATGGACTACGAGCTCTCAGACGCCCACAAGCTGATCCGCGATACCGCCCGCCGCGTGGCCCGCGAGAAGGTGGCGCCACGCGCCGCCGAGATGGACGAGAGCGGCGAGTACCCGGAGGACGTCTTCGCCGCCTACCGAGATGTCGGGCTGCTCGGGCTCTCCATCCCCGAGGAGTACGGCGGCAGCGGCGCCGGCTTCCTCGCCCTCGCCCTGGCCGTGGAGGAGATCGCCAAGTACTGCAACTCCTCCGCCCTCATCCTCCTCCTCTCCGCCCTCTCCACCCAGCCGATCAACCTCGGCGGCTCCGAGGAACAGAAGCGCCAATGGCTGCCCCGCTCCGCCGCGGGCGAGATCAGGGGCGCATTCTGCCTCACCGAACCCAACGCCGGCTCCGACGTCGCCGCTATCGAGTCGCGGGCCCGTCGCGACGGCGACGACTACGTAATCGACGGCGAGAAGGTGTACATCTCCGGCGGCTCCGTAGCCGACTACGTTATCTTCTTCGCCAAGATCGGCGACAACGGCACCCGTGCTGTCTCCGCCTTCGTCGTGCCCACGGACTCCCCCGGCTACTCGGTGCCCCGCACCGACCGCAAGATGGGCGTCATCGGCGTGCCCACGGCGAACATCGTCCTCCAGGAGTGCCGCGTCTCCGCCGCCAATCGCCTCGGCGAGGACGGGCGCGCCTTCCGCACGGCGATGCTCACCCTCAACACCTGCCGCCCCGTGGTGGGCGCCCGTGGCCTGGGCCTGGCCGAGGGCGCCATCGCCTACGCCCTGGACTACGCCCGCGAGCGCAAGACCTTCGGCAAGCCGCTCGTCGACCACCAGGCGATCCAGATGATGCTGGCCGACGCCGCCATCCAGATCGAGGCCGCCCGCCGCCTCGTCTACCACGCCGCCTCCCTGGTGGACGCCGGCAAGTACGAACGCCAGGACGCGCCCTACCTCTCCATCGCCAAGACGTTCGCCACAGAGATGTCCATCCGCGTCTCCTCCGACGCGATCCAGATTCTGGGCGCGCAGGGCTACATGAAGGACCACCCTCTGGAGCGCCACTACCGTGACGCCCGTCAGCTCACAATCGTGGAGGGGACGTCTCAGATCCAGCGACTGGTCATCGCCCGCGCGATGATCCAGGGCGAGATCAACTACTGGTAGGCTAGCCCACGCCCGCCGGCTGCACCTGCGCCGGCGGCCCAAAGCGACGCGATACGCTCAGGTACACGCCCACCAGGAAGGCGGTCACCGCCGCCACCAGCAGCACCTCCCGCACCCCTACCAGCTCCGCCACGCCGCCTATGACGAACAGCGGCAGCAGCGATAGCGCGTCCGAGAGCGCCGCCTGAGTAGCGAACACCCTCGCCTGCTTCCCCTCCGGCGCCTCCTGGTTCAGGACCGCCTTCCCCGCCACCACTACAACGGTGGACGCGAAGCCCACCGGGATCGCCAGGATCATCGCCATCGTGATCACCGAGGATACCCCCACCTCCCGCTCCACAAACGCCAGCCCCAGGTCCACGTTGTCCAGGAGAAAGTCCCGCACGTAAGCCACGAGGCCCAGGCTGGCGATGCCCACCACAT
>JADFKX010000229.1 GCA_022564695.1 Chloroflexota bacterium
GACCGCATAGTGAGCTCCGACGTTCCTTCGACAAGCTCCCCGGCCAAGCAGGCAGGCCAGGTACTGTACCGCAAGTGGCGCCCCCAGACGTTCGCTGAGGTCGTCGGCCAGGAGCCGGTCACGCGCACCCTGCGCAACTCCGTCGCTACCAAACGAATCGCCCACGCGTACCTGCTGAGCGGGCCGCGCGGCACGGGCAAGACAAGCCTGGGGCGGCTCATCGCGAAGGCAGCCAACTGCGAAAACCCCGGAGACGGGGAGCCCTGCAACGAGTGCGGCTCCTGCCGCGCCTTCCTGGAGGGACGAGCGATCGACTTCATCGAGCAGGACGCGGCGAGCCACAACAGCGTGGACGACATCCGGCAGCTGCGGGAGAACGTGGTGCTCAACCCGATGTCGGGTGCGTACAAGGTGTACCTGCTGGACGAGGTGCACATGCTGAGCGGCAGCGCCGAGAACGCGCTACTCAAGACGCTGGAGGAGCCACCGCCGCACATCATCTTCGTCCTGGCGACCACTGATCCTCACAAGGTCTCAGCGACGATCATCTCCCGCTGTCAGCGGTTTGATCTGCGGCGCATCCCCACGCCCGCGGTGGCGGAGCGGCTGGCGTTCATCTGCGATAAGGAGGGGTTCACGCTGGACGAGGTGTCGCTGCAGGAGGTGGCGCGGAGCGCCGGCGGCAGCCTGCGCGACGCGATCAACGGCCTGGAGCAGATCGTGACCTACTACGGCGCTTCGCCAAGCCCAGAGCAGGTACAGGAGGCGCTGGGCATCAGCGTGGACGCCCGCAGCGCCCAGCTTGCCCGGCTGCTGCTCGCTGACCCTTCGACAGGCTCCCTGGGCGAGCAGGCAGGGCAGGCTCTAGCCGAGGGGCTGAAGCTAGTGGCCGCCGTGCGAGACGACGGCGTGGACATGCGCCGGTTCTCGCGGGAGGTGGTCGGCTATCTGCGTGAGCTGCTGCTGGTGAAGGCGGGCGTGGCCGATACGCTGGATCAATCGAAGGAGACGCTGGCGGCGATGCAGGCGCTGGCCAAGCAGTCCAACCGGTCGGCAATCGTGAGCGCGCTCAAGGCGATAGGGCGGCTGGACTTCCGCGACGACCCGCAGTCGTCGCTGCCGCTGGAGCTGGCGCTGGTGGACCTAGTCACGGAGGCGGAGAAGCCGGTAGAGAGGCCGGCGGCGGCAGCGGAGAAGGCTGTCCCGGCCCCGACAGAGCCGGAGCCGCAGCCGCAGTTCTCGATTCCCGCATCGTCGGCAGAGGAGGTGGCGGCCACCGCCACGGGCGCCACTGTGGGCGCGCCGGAGCCGGAAGCAGCGGAGGCGGCGCCAGCGCCGACGCCCGCAGGCGCACCAGCGGACGTTTCGACAGGCTCAGGGCAGGCTCCTTCGACAGCGGGCGAGGCAAGCATCGCCCCTACGGCAGGCTCTCCGAGCCCCGATTCATCGGGGGAGCCCGCAAAGGGGACAGATCAGGCTCTGCTGACGCGAATCCGCAATGCCTGCAAGGAGAGCGACAAGCAGCTAGCGGCGCTACTCAACGCCTCCTGCGAGGTGACGTCGCTGGAGGAGGACGTGCTGACGCTGGGCTTCTACCACACGTTTCACCTGGAGCGGATGGAGGCGGGGAGCTACGCCAACCGTCTCAGCGAGCTGCTGTCACAGGAGTTGGGGCGGCCGATGACCGTTAAGTTAGTACACTCCCCGCGAAGGCCCACTCCGGGCAAGGTAAAGAGTGGGCGTCTTGTACAGGCGGCCCAAGAGCTGGGCGCCAAGCCGATCGGAAAAGAGGAGCACGACGACAGCTAAGGCCGGATGGGGTGAACATATACGATACGATCGGGGATTGGAGGTCTAGATGGCGCAGCGTGGAATGAACCCGGACATGATGAAGCAGATCCAGGCGCTCCAGGGAAAGATAGCGAAAGCGCAGCAGGCGATGGAGGAGAAGACTATCGAGGCGTCCTCCGGGGGCGGTGCGGTGGCGGTGGTGATGAACGCGCTGCCTAAGCTTAAGTCCATCACAATCCAGCCGGAGGTCGTGGACAGCAGCGATGTGGAGATGCTGCAGGACCTGGTGCTCACGGCGATTAACGAAGCGCTGGAGCAGGCCCGGGCCGTACAGATGCAGCAGCTTGCCGGGGTCGCCGGCGGGTTGAACATCCCCGGCCTCACCGGCTAGCAGCCAAGAACGGATGGCGGCCCGGATTCCGACTCGAAGGTGATCATCTCGTGAACGAACAGACAACGGCGGCCCCGGGGCCTGTGGTGCGCCTGATCGAGGAGTTTCACAAGCTCCCCGGCGTGGGCCCGAAGAGCGCCCAGCGGCTGACCTACTACCTCCTGCGCATGCCGGCCGCCGAGGCGCGGGCGCTGGCCGAGGCGATCCTGGAGGTGAAGGAGCGGATCATTTTCTGCGCCACCTGCCAGAACGTCACCGACACGAACCCCTGCCGCATCTGCGACGGCGACCAGCGTGACCGGAGCATGGTCTGTGTGGTAGAGGAGCCCATGGACACCCTGGCGGTGGAGCGCTCCGGCAGCTACCACGGTCTGTACCACGTCCTCCACGGCGCTATCTCGCCGATGGACGGTATCGGGCCGGAGGAGCTGAAGATCGAGGAGCTGCTGGC
>JADFKX010000060.1 GCA_022564695.1 Chloroflexota bacterium
TCGAAGCTTCCGTCTTCGGGGTCGATCCGGAACAGGTCGCCGCCCTGTGCGCTGATATACACCCTCTCCACGTCCTGCCCATCATCGTCTGTCTCCGTCAGCAACTGCGGGTTGGAGAGGACGGTCTTTTCGATGCCGTCCTCCTCGGTCTTGGACCAGAGCTCCTTGCCAGTCTTCGGGTCCAGGCCGTAGATGTTGCCCTTGCGGTCGACGAGGACGAGGGCGTCGCCGACGAGAAGGGGGGCGGAGCGGAGCGGCTCCAGGGCTACGATCGGGGCGTCCCAGACCGGCGCGCCGCTCTCCAGGCTCAGGGCATACAGGTTGCCGTCCAGGTTGGGCGCGTACACGGTGCCGTCCAGAACGAGCGGTCTGCCCCAGAACCAGTTATCTGCCTTGAGCGGCCAGCCTTCACGCTCCTCGCCGGTCTTCACGTTCACGGCGTGGAGTTCACGGTCGAAGCCGCCGATGAGGATGGCGCCATCGGCCAGCACCGGGTCCGATATGAGGCCGCGTTCCGCTTTAAACGGCGCATCCCAAATCGTGTCAAGCGTTTCGGCGTCCAGGGCGTAGAGCTCGCCGTTGACGGAGGCCACGTAGACGACGCCTTCGGCTAGCAGCGGCGTCCCCCAGACGCCGCTCCCTGCGTCGAAGCGCTGCCTCTCGCTGCCGTCCTCCAGGCTCAGGGCGTAGACGATACCCTTGTCGGTAGCGACGTAGACCGCCGTTTCGCCGGCGGCGAGGCCCGCGATAATGGGGCCGTCCGCATCGAACGACCATAGTACGCTGCCGTCGTCCAGGTTAAGCGCGTAAACGTCGCCGTTGTAGCCGCCGAGGTAGACGGTGTCGTCGATGACCAGTGGCGTTGTGTAGATCGCCTCCAGGTCTATCTCAGGTTCCTCCTGCCCGGTGGGGAACGTCCAGAGCGGGACGGCAGCCGGGCAGCCGTCGTTGATCTTATCGTCGTCAGGGATATCGTCTACAGCATCGTCGCTGGTGCTGTTGGCGCAATCTCTTCCGCGCTCGGCCTTGGCCCCGTCCCTGGGGCAGCCTTCGTTCACCCAGCCGTCCTCGTCATCGTCGGTTGAGTTGTCGCATTGCGAGCCCGTCTCCGGGGCCAGGTCCAGGGCGGACAGCTCGCCCTTATCAGTGCTGACTACGAGCAGGTCGTCGGCGGCGGCTGTGGGGCCGGCCCAGCCTTCGGGGTTGTTGAAGCCAACGCAGGCAGCGGCGACGAGCATGGCGAAAGCGAGGAACGCCAGGCCCAGGGGCGGGTGGGTGCGTGTTATGCGCCGGATACTTGTCCTCCTTGGCAGCGGCCTATTGAGCGATAGTTTTCCTGTCCGCTTCGTCTCCGGGCACGGGGTCGTAGCCGCCGGGGTTGAACGGGTGGCAGCGCAGGATGCGCCACAGGGTGAGGAAGCCGCCTCTGAGCAGTCCATACGTCTCTATGGCCTCGTAGCCGTAGTGGGAGCAGGTGGGCTGGAAGCGACAGGCCGACGGGCGTGTCGGCGAGACCGATCCTTGGTACCAGCGGATGAGGGCAAGAGCCGGTCGCTTCAAGGGTGCTTCTCCTTCCCCGAGGCGTTGGGGTCGTCAGAGAGGATGCCGGCGCGGGCGAACAGGCTAGCTACCGCTGCTTTCAATTGGTGGAAGTCGGCGTGGGCGGCGGGGGCGCGGGTGGAGATGACGATGTCCCTGCCGGGGCGGGTGGTCAGACTGCGAATGCCCTCTTTCAGGCGACGACGGACGCGGTTACGCACCACTGCATTGCCCAGGCGTTTGCTGGTGACGAATCCGTAGCGGTTGTGCTGGAGCTGATTAGGCACGCTTCTTAACACTAGCAGGCGGCTGGTCAGGAACTGACCTTTTTTGAATACGGTGTCGAAATCCTTGCGCTTCCGTAGCCGGAGCTGTTTGCGCACGGCCGCGCCGGTCCGGCAACCCGCCCGATCAAACGGCGAGCCGCCGCCGCCCCTTGAGGAATCGGCGCTTGAGTATCGCTCGTCCGTTGCGGGTTCTATTCCTGCCCATAAAGCCGTGTCGGCGCTGGCGGCGTCGCTTCTTGGGCTGGTAGGTACGCTTGGGCACAAGGCTCCTCCAGTGGCCAATAGGAGGCCAACAAAACCGCGCCCCGCCTTGGACGGGGCACGGCGCAATTATACGAGGCCCCACATTGGCGGTCAAACTGAGCGCCGGTCACGGAAACGGCAGCGTGGGCCCATCGGCCAGGCCGTAGGCGAGGCGGTAGCGGGCGTAGTGCTCCAGCACCAGCTGAACGTAGGCCCTGGTCTCGGTGAGGTCTATCGTTTCCAGGAACACGTCGGGGTCGCCCGCGGCGGCTTCCTGCCAGCGCAGTGAGTTGCCGGGGCCGCCGTTGTAGGCGGCCAGCGCCGCCGGGATGTCGCCGGCGAACAGCTCCAGTTGGGCGCCCAGGTAGTGAGCACCGAAGCGGAGGCTGACGGTAGGGCGGAGCAGGTCTGAATAAGCAAAGTCGGGTTCGTTTAGCTGGCCGGCGATCTCGTCCGCGGTGGTGGGGATGACCTGGGTGAGGCCCAGGGCGCCGGCGAACGATTCGGCGTCCGGCTCAAAGAAGCTCTCCTGGCGGATCAAGGCCAGGAGGAGCAGAGGCGGGAAGCCGTTGGCCTCGGCCTCCGCTGTCGCCAGGTCCAGGTAGTCGCTGGGGTAGGCGAGCCGCAGGATATCAGGCGGCGCGTCGGCGCGGTCTCCGATGAGGCGTGAGGCGGCGCGGGCGGCGGCGGGGACCTGGCGTTGGTCGTCGAGGGCGCGGGCGAGCCGGTACAGTGGCCAGGGCTGGCCGGCGACGTCGTTAGTTAGGGCGGCGAACTGGTCTTCGGCCTCGTCTTGAAGGCCGGCGAGGAGCAGCTCCAGCCCGCGTCGCCAGGGGGAATCGTCGGTCAGCTTGGGGATCGCCGCCGTGTCCTCCGGCCCGGCCCAGGAGGCGAGCCAGGTTTGAACCGCGCTCCAGTCCGTCGCCGGTGTCTGGGGAACGGGTTCGTCTAATGGGAGCGGGGGTTCGGCCTCCAATATGGCCACCGCGCGCAGGCCGAAGTAGCTCCAGGGCGCGATCCGTGAGGCCTCGGTCAGGTGGAGGTTCGCCGATTGGGTGTCACCGATGGCGAGAGCGGCCTGGGCCAGCCAGAAGCGGGCGCGGGCCCTATCCGTGGCTTCGGCGGTCTCCAGATAGCGGGTCCAGTGGAAGATGGCGTCCGCGATTCGGCCGGCGCGAAACCGGAGGAGCCCGGCTCGGAACAGCGCCTCGGGCGTACGCTCCGAGCCCGGCGAGGCGTCCCCGAGGTCAAGGTAGGCGGCCACAGCCTCCTCGCTGCGGCCCAGCGACTCCAGGAGCAGGGCTCGCGCCCACGTCGTCTCACCGAACAGGCTATCTCCCTCCAGGTTTTCCAGAGCTGTTAGGGCCGCGTCGTACTCTGTCAGGGCCTCGTCCGGCTGGCCCGCGCGCTCGGCCAGGAGCGCCAGGTAGTAGCGGCCTTTCGCCTGGCCGGCGGCGCTCGCGTCTTCCTCCAGAGAGAGCCGGAACGTCTCCTGGGCCTGCTCGTTGGAGCGGTGGCGGAACAGGACTACGCCCCGGTCGGCGGTGCTCAAGGTGGGGACGGGGGCTAGCTGGGGCCGACTGAGGGATTCCAGGGCGCGAGGGTGCCAGGGGTAGTCGAGGGCGAGGGTGACCAGGGCGTCCTGGTAGCGCTGTTCATCGCCGATACGGCTGGCCAGCGTGGCCAACAGCCACAGCGCCTCCCCTCGATCGAAGGGCGTGGCGGCGTCCTCGCTGAGTAGCTTCCAGGTGGCCAGGGCGTCGGCCTCGCGTTCGGTGGCCTCCTGGTTGCGGGCGAGGGCGAACAGCGCCTCGGTCTCCTGCGGCGGCGGTAGCTCTTCCGTGAGCGCCATCTCCAGCTCCTCGATGGCGGCGGAGGCGTTGCCGTCCGCCGAGAGCGTCGATGCCAGTTTGAGGTGGGCGTGGGAGGCAGCGACGCCACCGCTCTCGATGTACTCTTCAAGCGACTCACGGGCTTCGTCGGCCTGTCCCGCCTGCTGCTGGGAGGCGCCGAGGAGGAGGAGCGCCGGCCCCCGCTCCTGCGCTGGCGGGTCCGAGTTCAGGAAGGCGATCATCGCCATGGCCGCGGCCTCGAACTCGCCACGGCCATAGTGGATGTGAGCAGCGCTCTGGACGGCGCGTCGCCACTCCGCGCCCGCGGCCAACTTGGCGACTGCGTTGTAGATGGCGAGCGCCTGCTCCACGTCGCCATCGTGGAGCAGCTTATCGGCGAGATCCAGGTCAAGGGGAACGTCTAGCGATAGCGGAGAGGCGGTGGGCGCCGGCGTGGCTGTGGGCGGCTGGCCACCACCGAGGCAGGCGGCGGCTAGCAGGAGGGCGATTACTGGTAAGAGAAGGCGCGCCGACAGGCGTTTGCAGTCGGTTTCATAGCCTGTGGGGTGCGTTCCGTAATCCGTTGACAGCCCTCCGAATCCGATGTTACGCTAGCTTCGTTCCGTGCGGCAATCTTGGTCCCCCTCCCTTCGCGCCCATGAACTTCATCCGATGCACGATAGTCGACCGTCGGGGGGTGGTGAGCTTCGTCGCTCCCGGCGACGCTCTTCCAGCTACCCGCTACCGAAGGAGTGGGCGCTTGCCCCATAGAATGAACGCCGAGAAACTTTTAACCAGGGCCAGCGTTGTAGAAAAATGGAGAATGCATGGCTCTTGACAGCCCACAGACCAACGACTTGTGGGGGCGTCCTCTCTGGGCAGAGATAGACCTGGACGCCCTCGCTTATAACGTGGCGTCCCTGAAAGGCCAGGCCGGCCCGGCGGCGATGGCGGCGGTGGTGAAGGCGAACGCCTACGGCCACGGCGCTCTCGGCGTGGCCGGGCCCGTGCTGGAGGCGGGGGCTGACCAGCTGGCGGTTATCAGCGTGGACGAGGGGGAGCAGCTGCGCCGGGGCGGCATCACGGCGCCGATCCTGATTATGGGGCACTCGCTTGTCAGCGATGCCAGCCGCATCGTCGAGATGGAGCTGACGCCCACGGTCAACTCTCTGGAGATGGGGCAGGCGCTAGCCCGTGAGGCGGAGGCGGCGGGCGTGCGGCAAACCGTTCACCTGAAGGTGGATACGGGTCTGAACCGGTACGGGCTCGGGCCGCAGGAGATCGTCCCTCTGGCGGAGGCGCTGCGAGAGATGACCGCGCTAGAGGTTGAGGGAATATTCACGCACTTCGCCAGCGCGGATGACGGCGACAAGCGGTTTACCCTTGAGCAGTACACTATCTTCCGGACAGTTGCTGATAAGCTGCCGTGGATCCCTAAGCGGCACGTGTCCAACACGGCTACTCTGTTGGACAGGCCGGAGATGGGTTTGGACCTGGTTAGGCCGGGGGTAGGTATGTACGGCCTGTACCCTTCGCAGTACGTGAGCCGGTCACTCAACCTGAGGCCGGTGCTCAGCCTGAAGAGTCGCATCGCCCGGCTCACCTCCATCGCTGCGGACGATAGCGTGAGCTACGGGCGCACCTGGCGGGCCAGCCGGCCCAGCGTCATCGCGTTGGTGATGTGCGGTTACGGCGATGGTCTGCCGAGGGTACTATCGAACCGCGGCACGGTGCTGGTGCGGGGAAGGCGCGTGCCCATCGTCGGCCGCGTATGTATGGATATGTGTATGGCGGACGTGACAGATGTGCCGGACGTTGCCGAGGGGGATGAGGTAGTGCTCATCGGTCAACAGGGGGAGGCGGTCATGACGGCCGAAGAACTGGGAGAGTTGTGCGGCACCATTAGCTATGAGATTCTGTGTGGGATTTCGGCCCGGGTTCCACGCCTGTATCTGAGGTCGGGCCGTCTGATTGGTGTGGAGACGCTGACGACGCCGATGGCGCAGGAAGCGCCTGTGAGCGCTGGCTGACGGCCAGTACGTATTGGCCGCAGAGATTATGGGACCTCCTAGAGTGACAGTGAGGGGAGTAGCTACGCAGTGAGCCCGGATCGCCTGCCATTCGAGCGACCGCCGCGGCCGGGCGAGGAAGAGCCCGAGGCGCGTAAAGGCCGGCGCTTCAACCGCTTCCTCATCTTGGGCATTGCCATATTCACTGTCGCCGCCTTCTACGTCCTCCTCATCGTAGTGACCATCGCCGACGATATCTTTCTCCCCGGCAACGAGTTCAAGATTGGGATTGACCTCCCCGGGGTGGACAGCGGCGAGAACCCTGAGGTGGCCGACATCAACCAACGGATCAACATTGTGTTTCTCGGTCTGGACCGCCGGCTGGGCGTGCCGGAGAACACTGCGTCCCGCACAGACTCCGTGTTCGTCCTCACCATCGATCCGTTCAGCAAGACGGCCGGAGTCCTCTCAATTCCCCGCGATCTGCTGGTGGAGATACCGGACGGCTCAGGCGGCTACTTTACGGATCGTATTAACGTTGTCTGGGAGACGGGCGAGTTTGTTTACGATGGGTACGACGGAGGGGGGCCGGGCCTGGTCAAGGACACCATCGAGCATAACTTTGGTATCCCCATCGACAACTACGTGATCCTGGACTTCGCGGACTTTATCGATCTGGTGGACGAGGTTGGGGGCATTGAGATAGACGTGCCGGAGTACGTGGCCGATTTCGACTACACGGAATACGCAGAGTCTGGCGGCTACGCCGTAGAGTTTCTTGAGGGTCCGGAGCACATGGATGGGCAGAGGGCCCTGGCCTACGCTCGCATTCGCAAGGGCTCCAACGACTTCAAGCGTATAGAGCGCCAACAGTTGGTGATCCAGGCAACGGCTGACAAGGCCTTCAGCCTGGATTTGCTCTTTGATCCAGCTAAGGCCCTGGACCTCTACGGCAAATTCAAGAACGCTGTGCAATCAGACATCAGCGATCTGCGCGTCCCGGGGCTGGCGAGGCTGGCGCAGCAGGTGGGTAGTGACAACATCCGAATGATCTCTCTGGCCAGCGCCACTTATCCCTGCGGCAGCAGCTGCCCGGGCGCCGTCTTGCTTGCCGATTGGGACAAGGTAGAGGAGCTGAAGGCGCAGGTGTTCGCGGACGGGAAGATCCAGGCGGAGGGGGCGCTGGTTGAGCTCCAGAACGGGACCGACCAGCAGAACCTAGCCGAGGAGTTCGCAAGCCTTTTACGAAGGCAGGGCATCTCCGAACAAGACCTGCTGCTGAGCGATGCTGTCTCCGTCCGAAGTCGGACGCTGATAGTGGACCTGAGCGGCAAGGAGTACACAGCGCAGAAGCTGGCGGAGTGGCTGAACCTCCCCGACGACAGGATCATCGATGTCTCCGATCCCGCCGCCGCCAGCTTCACCGGGTCCACAGGCGATATCGTCGTGGTCCTCGGCTCCGACGCCCGCCTAACAACGGCCGTCCTCCCGGCGGGGAACTAGCTCAACTACTGCGCCAGCTTCTCAGTATTCTGTTTTTCGCGCGCTTAGCGCGGGTCTGCGGCTCGCTCTAGGCCTGGCCGAACCAGCTACCCATCTGCATGAGGACGCCCATGTCACCGGTAAAGGTGAACTGACCGCTCATGAAGGCGGTAGCGCCGTCCAGCTCGCGGCGAAGGATCTTCAGCCAGATGTCGGACGCGGAGTTGATGGTGACGGTGGCGTCGTCCGTCTCCCCCTCCTCGATGGTGCACTTGCCGTCGCCGACCTTGCAGATCCAGTTGCCGGCCTCATCGCCGGTGAACTTGTACTGAATCGTGGCGGTCACCCCGGCGGCTTTGTCAGGCTGGAAAGCTTCGGGCGTGCGCTCCATAGCCTCCCTGATGGTGTTGGGTAGTTCCTGCTCTTGGGTCATTTGGACCTCCTTCTTCTAGTTCTAGCGTTTGCTAAGCTAGAGCAAAACCCGCACTAGAATATCACCAAAGACTTCAATCCGTCCATACCCATACGCGATTCGTAGGCTTTTGTCCCTTCTTCAATCGGGAAACGGTGGGTGTTTACCTGCGCTGCCTGGGGGATGATGGTGAGCAACTGGAGGGCGCGCCGGTACTGATCCGGCGTGGCGTTCTGGCTGCCGGTGATGTTGATCTCGCTGTAGTGGATGACGTTGGGGTCCAGGGCGACGGAGCTGTTGGGCGGGAACCCGCCGAACAGGTTGACCGTCCCCTGACGCCGCACTGCGGCCAGGGCGGGCTCCACCAGCGCCGGCACGCCTGTAGTAACGACGACGGCGTCCACTCCCAGACCATCGCTGGCGTCCAGTACGGCCGTCTGGATGTCGTCCCGCGCAGGGTCGAGGGTGAGGCTGGCGCCGAACCGTTTGGCTTGTTGGAGACGACCCTGGTTCACTTCACTGACGATGACCGTGGCGGCGCCCAGGGCACGGGCCAGCATCAGGTGGAGGAGGCCCATGGGGCCGGCGCCCAGCAGGAGGAGCGATCCTCCCGGCGGCAGGTGGCACGCCTCCAGCGAATTGAGGACGCAGGCCAGCGGCTCCGTGAGGGTGGCTACGTCCGAAGGCAGCCCCTCCGGCACTGGAAACACGTGACCGAGGGAAACGATGGAGGCGGGTACGAGAAGCAGCTCGGCCAGGCCGCCGTTCTCGTCGTAGCCCAGGGTGGTGCGCTTCAAGCAGCGGTTACGCAGACCGCGCAGGCAGTAGAAGCAGCGGCCACAGGCGATGATTGGGCAGAGAGCCACGCGCTGCCCCTTCGCCAGGCCGTCGACGCCTTCGCCGAGTTCGGCGATGACGCCGACGTTCTCGTGGCCGGGTATGACGCCGATCCTGGCTTCCTTCTCTCCCTTGTAGACGCGGATATCGGATTGGCAGAGGCCGGTCGCTTCCATACGCAGAAGCAGCTCGCCGGGGCCGGGTTGGGGATCGGGTACCGACTCCACGCGGACGTCACCGGGGCCGTAGAAGACGCAGGCCTTCACAGCGCTGTCATGGCGTTCTAAGGGGCGCGGCCGGTGGTTGAGGTCACTGGGAGGGCGAAAGGATCATACCACCCGATATTGAGGTAGGACGGAGAGGCTGTGGGGCGGATATCAACGAGGATGGAGTTTACTTTGGCGGAGGCGACCATGAATTGACTTCGCCAGCAGCGATGCGGGGAGCGTGCGACTACTTTTTGGCCTTCTTCGCCCTACTGGCCTTGGACTTGGCAGTCTTCGTCTGGCGCTGCTTCGGTTTCTCGGCCTCCGCTGGGGAGGCCTGGACGGCGGCCACGGCGGCGTTGTACTTCAGCACCAGGCGTGACTTACGTCGCGCGGCGGCGTTGGCGTGAATCACGCCTTTCTTGTCGGCCCGGTCCAGGTTGCTGAGCGCGGCGCGGACGGCCAGGCGTGCGGCCTCAGGGTCGCCAGCGGCGATGGCGGTCTCGGCCTTCTTGACGATTGTCCTGGTGGCGCTGCGCACCATACGGTTGCGCAGACGATGTTTCAGGGACTGACGGTGGGCTTTTTCGGCGGATCGAGTAGCCAATTCTCCTCCTTGGCAGTAGCGGGCAGATTTATGATACGGGTCGGGGTCTAAGTTTGTCCAGCCTGCCGTTGCAGGGCGCGAACGTCGGACTAGGTGGGCCAATTTTCGGCTGGAGGGAATGGGACCGCGTTTTTCACGTGAATAATTTAAGGAGAGCAATAATCTATCATTGATTTTCTTGACATCACCTTCTATAATGTGTCCACTCTGTCATCCCTACAGGCCAGCCACTACTGTCGCCTAGCCGATAGGAGAGCGCCCGTGCCGAACGTAGACAAAGCGCTAGTCTGCCGCGATTGCGGCGCCAGTTTCACGTTCACGGCAGGTGAGCAGGCGTTCTACGCCAGCCGCAGCCTTATGAACGAGCCCGGACGCTGCCCCATCTGTCGCAGCGCCCGCAAGGCGGGGGGCTCCGGATCTCCGTTCGGCGATGGTTACGTCCATTACGGGCCTTTCGCCAGCTTCGGCGGCCGGACGCCGAGACAGATGCATCCGGCAGTCTGCGCCCAATGTGACCAGATGACGGAGGTGCCGTTCCTCCCCAGGGGGGATCGACCCGTATACTGCTCCGACTGCTTTAACAGGATCCGACAGGCCGCGGGTCAGCCGGAGGCCGGCTCCGGCAGGGTTCATCGCTCGCCCTAGGCTACCGCGTTTGACGCGATAACGCTCTCTCGCTACACTGAGGCTCACAACCGAAGATTAAGGCGAGGACGGAGATGAGTAGGGCGCCGCGGGCCGGCCAGCGAGTCCGGATCGGTGCAAGCGGATACGGAACCAGCGTTCGAAAATCACTCCTGAGCCGCCGACCGAACGGCGCGGCGCAGCCGCCCCCAGTAGGCTCGGACGGAGGCCACCGTTAACGAAGGCAGGGGCATCACAGCCGCCGGGGGCGGGAACGTGCTCCGAAATGAGTGCCCCGATGAGCATCGGGGAATACAGGGTGGTACCGCGGGCCCCAAGGCTCGTCCCTCAAGGGACGGGCCTCTTGATTTATGGCGATGAGGTTAGAAGCTATGTTCAAGCCGGTCGATAGCAGAGCCAGCTTCCCGGAGATGGAGAAGCGCATCCTCCAGCTCTGGAAGGAGCGCGACGTCATGCGCAGGAGTGTCGAGGAACGGCCGGAGGACCGC
>JADFKX010000061.1 GCA_022564695.1 Chloroflexota bacterium
GCTACCTGGACTACCGCAGCAACGACCCGCCCGAGGACGACGAACCGGCGTCAACGAACGGACTAGCTAACGATTCTCGCTAGACTAAAGACATTTTGCTCACACCAGCCCCGCCACCAGCTCCCCCACCTCCGACGTCGACAGCCCCATCCGGCCCGCCGACAGCGACTTGATCTTGCCGCTCTCCAGCGCCTTCACAATTGCACCCTCCACGCGCGTCGCCGCCTCCGCCTCGCCCAGCTGCTCCAGCATCATCTGCGCCGCGCCTATCGCCGCCAGCGGGCATACCACCCCCTGGCCCGTGTACTTGGGCGCGCTGCCGCCTATCGGCTCAAACATGGACACCCCCTCCGGGTTGATGTTCCCCCCGGCGGCAACGCCCATCCCGCCCTGGATCATCGCCCCCAGGTCCGTGATGATGTCGCCGAACATGTTCTCCACCACAATCACGTCGAACCACTCCGGGTTCTTCACAAACCACATGCAGGCCGCGTCCACGTGGGCGTACTCGCGGCTGATGTCCGGGTAATCCGCCTCGCCCACCTCGTTGAACGCCCGCCACCAGGTATCGTGGACGTACGTCAGCACGTTCGTCTTGGCGACAAGGTGGAGCTGCCGCTTGCGGTCACGCTTCCGGGCCACCTCGAACGCGTAGCGGATCGCCCGCTCGGCGCCGAAGCGCGTCGTCATGTGCACCTGGGTCGATACCTCCTGCGGCGTGCCCTTGTACTGGAACCCGCCCATGCCGCTGTACAACCCCTCCGTGTTCTCACGGATGACCATGAAGTCAATCTCCTCCGGGCCCTTGTCCTTGAGCGGGCAGTCCACGCCAGGGTAGAGCTTAACCGGCCGCAGATTGATGTACTGGTCCAGCTCGAACCGCAGGCGCAGGAGCAGCCCCTTCTCCAGGATGCCGGGCGTCACCTCTGGGTGGCCCACGGCGCCCAGGTAGATCACGTCGAAGCCGCGCAGCTCCTCCAGAACGGAGTCGGGCAGCACCTCGCCGCTCTTGAGGTAGCGCTCGCCGCCCAGGTCGTACGTCTCCGTCTGATAGCGGAAGCCCGTACGGGCCGCGGCCGCCTCCAGCGCCTTCAACCCCTCGCGGACCACCTCCGGACCAATGCCGTCGCCGGGGATAACGGCTATTCGGTGCATACGGTTCTCCTCGTGACTTTATCCCTCATTCGGTAGGTAAAGCTTAGCCTGGGCTCAGGCTGGGCCGAAGTTTAGCACAGGGGCAGGCCTGGGTTAAGGCGGAGCGCTATCGCCGCTCGGCCTTGTCCCGCCGTTTAGGGATGCGCCGCGGGTGCTGCGCCGCCAGGTCCGCGAACACAGCGCGGAAGCTGATCAGCCCGCCCATGCCGAACACCACCATCATCGGCCACAGGCGGATGCGGCGCAGGTTGACGACGCCCATGTTGACGATCACCATCCAGGCGGCGGCGATCATCCCTGGCACGAACCACAGCGCCGCGAAGGTGACGGCGACGATACGCAGCGACGAACGGCGTACCCCCAGCCCACGGTCGCCCACGATCAGCCACAGCAGGCCGGCGAAGCCCAGCATCCCGAACGTCCGCTCCGCGATCGTGCCCTGGCTCGCCTTCCAGATGGTGAAGAAGCCGTTCATCAGAACCATGAGCGTGTTGCGACCGCGTGGCTCCTCGTGCTCCTCCTCCTCGGTGAAATCGTATACCCCCTCCTCCACCTTGCGGCCCAGGCCGCGCACGCGGTTCCAGACGTCTCGGATCGGGTCAGAGGGCATGGCTACTTCTCACTCCCCGCCCGTGTCAGCCAGCCGGGCCGCTTCGACTCGAAGTCGCCTATCTTCTCCCCCTGCTGGAGAGTCAGGGCGATCTCGTCCAGACCGTTCAGCAGCGTGAGCCGCCGGAACTCGTGGGTCTCCGGGTCGTGATGCACAACGAAGGTGGAGCGAAACCCCTCCTCGTCCCATACCTCACACCGCTCCAGATCCACGGTCAGTACGCAGCCGGGCCCCTCTTTCGCCTTGCGCATCAGCTCCCGAATCCGCTCCTCCGGCAGGAAGACGGGAACGAAGCCGTTCTCGAAACAGTTCTTGTGGAAGATGTCGGCTAGGCTGGGCGCGATGATAGCTCGGAAGCCGTACTGCTTCAGAGCCCACACCGCATGCTCCCGCGACGAGCCGCTCCCGAAATTGCGACCGACCACCAGGATCGAGGCATCCTTGTACCCGGGCGTGTTCAAGACGAACTCGGGGTTAGGGCGGCCATCCGGCAAGAATCGCCAGTCGAAGAACAGAGTCTCGCCCCACCCCTCCATCTCGATCCGTTTAAGAAACCTGGCCGGTACAATCGAGTCGGTATCCACGTTCAACCGGTCCAGGGGCGCGACGATGCCGGTCGTTTTCTTGAACGGCTCCATCTAGGCGACCTCCCACTCCCTGATGTCCACGAACCGGCCGGCGATGGCCGCCGCCGCCGCCATCTGCGGGCTGACCAGGTGCGTACGCCCGCCTTTCCCCTGCCGGCCCTCGAAGTTGCGGTTCGAGGTGGACGCGCAGCGCTCCCCTGGCGCCAGGATGTCCGGGTTCATACCCAGGCACATCGAGCAGCCGGCCTCCCGCCACTCGAACCCAGCCTCGCTGAATATCTTGTCCAGCCCCTCCTGCTCCGCCTGCAGCTTTACCCGCGTCGATCCGGGGACCACCATCGCCCGCACGTCTTCGTGCGTCTTGCGACCCCGCACGATCTCCGCCGCCGCGCGCAGGTCCTCGATGCGGGCGTTCGTGCACGACCCAATGAACACGCGGTCAGGCCGGATATCCTGGATCAGCGTGCCCGGCTTAAGGTCCATGTAAACCAGCGCCTGCTCGGCGGCGGCACGGTCGGCCGGCGATGAGAACGAAGCGGGGTCCGGCACGCGCCCCGTGACCGGGACGACCATCCCCGGATTGGTGCCCCAGGTGACGTACGGCTCCAGCTCCGCGGCGTCGATAACAACACTCTTATCGAAGGCGGCGCCGGGGTCCGTGCGCAGCCCCCTCCACGCCTCCACCGCCGCGTCCCAGTCCTCGTCCTTCGGCGCGTACGGCCGGCCGCGCACGTATTCGAACGTCGTCTCATCCGGCGCTATCATCCCCACTCGCGCCCCCGCCTCAATCGACATATTGCAGACCGTCATCCTCCCCTCCATCGAGAGGGCACGGATCGCCTCACCGGCGAACTCGATCACGTGGCCGACGGCCCCGTCCACGCCTATCCTCCCGATGATACCCAGGATGATGTCCTTGGCGGTGACACCCGCGGGCAACGCCCCCTCTACCAGCACCTCCATCGTCTTGAGCTTGGCCTGGACCAGGCACTGCGTCGCCAGGACGTGCTCCACCTGGGAGGTGCCAACGGGCATAGCGAAGGCGCCGAAGGCGCCGTGCGTGGATGTGTGGCTGTCACCACACACGATCACCAACCCCGGGCGCGTGTACCCCAGCTCCGGGCCGATCACGTGGACGATCCCCTGCCGGTCGGACTCCATGCCGTAAAGCTGTATGCCAAACTCCTCGCAGTTGCTCTTCAGCGCCTCGATCTGCTTGCGCGACATCTCATCACGGATCGGCAGCCCGCGGTCGGTAGTCGGCACGTTGTGGTCAACGGTGGCGATAGTGAGGTCGGGGCGGCGTACGCTACGCCCCGCAAGCCGCAGCCCCTCAAACGCCTGGGCGGATGTCACCTCATGCACCAGGTGCAGGTCCACGTACAGCAGAGAGGGCTTCCCCTCCTCTCGATGCACCACGTGCGCATCCCATATCTTCTCGAACATCGTCTTCGGTTTCACGATGGCACCTTCTAGTAGCCCGATAAGAGGCTAGCTGACACTTACAAGAATACTCTGGCGAGGGCGAATTCGCCATCGCCCTCCCGGCGATCTTCCTACGGGTTAGCCCACACCTCGCTGTCACGGGCTTGGTTAGAGTGGGCCAGCAGCCGGTTGAGGGCGTTGATCAGCGCCTTTGCGGAAGCGACAACGATATCGGTGTCGGCGCCGCGGCCCACGAACGTGCGACCGTCCGACTCAATGCGCACCGTCACCACACCCTGGGCGTCGATCCCCTCGGTGACGGCGTTCACCGAGTACTCAATGAGCTGGTTGGGCACGCCGACCAGACCGTTGATAGCTCGATAGGAGGCGTCCACCGGCCCTGTGCCGGTTGAGGTGGTGGTCGTCTCCCGACCCTCAGGGCCGATGAGGCCCACCTCGGCCGTGGACATGCCCTGGTTTCCGCAGGACACCTGGAGCAACTCCAGCTTGTAGACCTCCTCCACCGTGCGCCGCTCCTCGGACACCAGAGCGTCCAGGTCCCGATCATCGATCTCGCCCTTCTTGTCCGCCAGCTCCTTGAACGCCAGGAAAACGCGGTCCATCTCCTTGCTGGTGATCTCGTAGCCCATCTCGTCCAGGCGGGCCTTGAGGCCGTGCCGGCCGGAGTTCTTGTTGAGCACGATCATGCCGCCCCTGCTCAGCCCGATGTCGCGGGCGTCGATGATCTCGTACGTCTCGCGCAGCTTCGTGATCCCGTGCTGGTGGATGCCGGACTGGTGGCGGAAGGCGTTGACGCCCACAATCGCCTTGTTCGGCTGAACCGCCATCCCCGTGAGCTGGGAGACCAGACGGCTGGTGCGGTGGATCTGAGTGGTGTCCACGTTTGTCGAGATGTCGAAGAAGTCGCTCCGCGTCTTGATCGCCATCACCACCTCCTCCAGCGAAGCGTTGCCCGCCCGCTCGCCAATGCCGTTGACGCAGGTCTCGACCTGGCGAGCGCCGGCGCGGATAGCGACAAGGCTGTTGGCCACGGCCAGACCGAGATCGTTGTGACAGTGGACGGAGATCCGCGCCTTGTGGATGTTGGGCACGTTCTCCTGTATCTGGCGAAGGAACTCGCCGAACTCCTCCGGGATTGCGTAGCCTACGGTATCGGGGATGTTTATGGTGGTCGCCCCGGCCTCAATGCACTCGCTGATCATGCGAAAGACGTACTCAGGCTCGGAGCGGGTGGCGTCCATAGGGGAGAACTCCACGTCGGAGCAGTGCTTCTTGGCGCGAGCCACCTGGGTGCGAGCCATCTCCAGCACCTGCTCGCGGTCCTTCTCCAACTGGTGAAGGATGTGGATATCGGAGACGGAGAGGAATACGTGGATACGCGGCTGGGCCGCATGCTTCACTGCGTCCCAGCAGGCGTCCACGTCGCCGGCGACGGCGCGGGCCAGGCCGGCGATGACGGTGCCGCGCACCTCCTTGGCTATGGCGACGACGGACTCGAAGTCGCCCGGCGAGGACGCGGGGAAGCCGGCCTCGATGAAGTCCACCTTCATACGCTCCAGGGCACGCGCGATCTCCAGCTTCTCGCCGGTGCCAAGCGCGACTCCGGGCGACTGCTCTCCGTCCCGCAGCGTCGTGTCAAAAATCAGCACCCGCTCGCCGGCGGGCGGGGTCTTGTCTTCGCGTGTCATCTACTCAACCTCCATTAGCGCGTTGTAGGGGCGGCCCTTGGGTCGCCCCTGGGCGAGGCAAACGCCTCGTCCCTACAGGGTCTCGTCTGGCCCTCCCCCGATAAGGATCGGGGAGGGCCGGCGAAGGTTGAGGCTGCATGACCTGCACCGCGGGTCAAAACCCGCGATGGCGCTATCCTCCGATGCCCCAGCCTTCAGGCTGAGGTGGAGAGTCCACTCAATCGTCATGCCAAACATCACTACTACTTCCCCAGCGCGGTCTCCAGCTTGCTGGCGCGCCCTAATCCTTCTTCTGTAGCCAGGGCATCATCGCCCGCAGCTCCTTGCCCACCTGCTCTATCGGGTGCTCAGCGTTCTGCTTGCGCAGCGCCATGAAGCTGGGCCGGCCCGCCTGGTTCTCCAGGATCCACTCGCGGGCGAACGCCCCGGACTGAATGTTTCCCAGGATCTGCTTCATGGACTGCTTCACACGGTCGTCGATCACCTTCGGCCCGCGGGTATAGTCGCCGTACTCCGCCGTATCGGAGATCGTGTAGCGCATGTAGGCCATGCCGCCCTCGTGGATGAAGTCCACCAGTAGCTTCAGCTCGTGCAGGCACTCGAAGTAAGCGATCTCCGGCTGGTAGCCGGCGTCGACCAGCGTCTCGAACGACGCCTTTATCAGCGCCGTGACGCCGCCGCAGAGCACCGTCTGCTCCCCGAACAAGTCGGTCTCAGTCTCCTCAGCGAAAGTAGTCTCCAGCACCCCGGCGCGTGCGCAGCCGATCCCCTTGGCGTAAGCCAGCGCGGTCTCTCTAGCCGTTTCCGTGGCGTTCTGGTGTACCGCCAGCAGCGCCGGCACCCCCAAACCCTTTCTGAACAGCTCGCGCAGGCCGTGGCCGGGCGCCTTGGGAGCGATCATCGTCACGTCCACATCCGGCGGCGGCTGGATCTGGCCGTAGTGAATGTTGAACCCATGGGCGAACATCAGCATATTTCCGGCGCTGAGACCGCGCTCAACACTCTCCAGGTAGACCTGCCGCTGCACCTGATCCGGGACAAGCATCATAATGATGTCCGCCTCCCGCGCCACCTCCTCCACGCTGCCTACGCGGAGGCCGGCGTCCTGGGCAAGCTGCAGGGACTTGGAGCCCGGATACAGACCGACCATCACGTTGCAGCCGTTATCCTGCAGGTTGAGGGCGTGAGCATGCCCCTGCGACCCGTAACCGATGATGCCGATCGTCTTTCCCTGTATCAGCTCCAGCCTGGCGTCGCTCTCATAGTAGATCTTGACCACGGTATGCTCCTCGCTCTACTTTGCCGAATAGGGCAGCTCTGTTCCTACCACGTATGCGGGCCCTCGTAGCGCTCCGGCTCCTCATGCCCATCCCTCGGGTGAGAGGAGGCCGAGCCCCGCAGCATCGCCACTCGGCCCGTACGCACCAACTCGATAACGGTGTAGTCACTCAGAAGCTCGAACAGGGCGTCCACCTTCGCTCCGTCCCCCGTGACCTCCAGGATCACTGATTCCGAGGAGACGTCCACAATACTAGCCCGGAACAGGTCAGCAATCTCGATGATATGGCTTCGGTTGCCGGCGTCCACCCGCACCTTGATCATGGCCATCTCTCGGCTCACGATCTCCTCGGCAGAGATGTCCCGGATGTTCACGACCTCTACAAGCTTGTCCACCTGCTTGACCACCTGCTCGGCGTCCGTGTTGGCGTCCACGACGAACGTCATACGTGAGAGACCCGCCGTCTCGGAGTGACCGACGGCCAGGCTTTCGATGTTGAATCCGCGCTGGCGCCACTTCGAGACGATGCGGTTGAGCACGCCCGGACGGTCTTCAACCAGCGCTATTATCGTGTGCGGCCGGATCTTATCTCGCTGGCTCACGCTGTGACCTCCACCCGCTCGTCCTCGTAGGTCGGCAGATCAACCGTCTCCTCTAGGGAGGCGCCCGGCGGCACCATCGGGTAGCAGTTCTCGTCCTCCTTGACCTGGAAGTCGCAGACTACGGGACCGTCGTGCTCCATGGCTTGGCGGATGACCGGCTCTACCTCTTCCCTCCGGGTGGCCCTGAGGCCAAGGATGCCGAACGCCTCGGCCAGCTTGACGAAGTCCGGGTTACGCATCGGCGTAGCCACGATGTTGTTGCTGTAAAAGAGCTGCTGCCACTGGCGCACCATACCCAGGGAGTTGTTGTTGATGATGGCAAACTTGATCGGCCAATCGTACTCGGCGATTGTAGCCAGCTCCTGCAGCGTCATCTGGAAGCCGCCGTCGCCGCAGACGGACCACACCAGCTCACCGGGCTTCGCCACCTGCACGCCCATTGCGGCCGGCACCTCGAAGCCCATCGTCCCCAGGCCGCCGGAGGTGACGAACGAGTTCGGCTTGTCGTACCAGAAGAACTGGGCAGCCCACATCTGGTGCTGGCCAACGCCGGTCACCACGTAGCAATCGCCGCCGGTGGCCTCGTACAGCTTCTGGATAACGTATTGCGGGAGGACATCGGGCGTCTCCCTGACGGTGATGGAGGGGTGATCCCGCCTCAGCCCCTCGATGCGGGCGAACCAGTCCGGACGCTCCACAGATTTAACAAGCTTGTTGAGCTCGCGCAGGCTGTTACGGACGTCGCCCTGGAGGGTAGCGGTGGGGCGGACGTTCTTGCCGATCTCCGCCGGGTCGATCTCCATGTGGATGATCTTGGCGTTGGGGGCAAAGTCCTTGAGCCGGCCCGTGATCCGGTCATCGAAGCGCATACCAGCAGCAATGAGCAGGTCAGACTCGTGGATGGCGATGTTGTTCCAGTACATGCCGTGCATGCCGGGCATGCCCAGATACAGCGGGTGTGTGCCGGGGAAGCCGCTGATGCCCAGGAGAGTAGTGATGACGGGGATGTTGCCCTTCTCCGCCAGCTCCCGTATCTCATCGTAGGCCTGCGAGATGATGACCCCGTGACCCGATAGGATTACCGGCCGCTTCGCCTCAGCGATTAGCTCCGCAGCTTTCACCACTTCCGCCGGGTCCGCGTACAGGCGCGGCCTGTACCCCTTCAGCTCCACCTTCTCGGGCCAGACAAACTCGGCCTTCTGCTGGAAGACGTCGCGGGGTATGTCCACCAGCACCGGCCCCGGACGGCCGGTGGACGCGATGTGGAACGCCTCCCGCATGACCTTGGGTATCTCCGCCACGTCCAGCACCAGGTAGTTGTGCTTCGTGATAGGGATGGTGATGCCGGTGATGTCCGCCTCCTGGAAGCCGTCGCGCCCGAGGAGGGCGCTAATCACGGCCCCCGTTACACAGACAAGGGGCACGGAGTCCATCCAGGCGTTGGCGATGCCGGTGACGATGTTCGTCGCGCCGGGGCCGGACGTAGCGAAGCACACTCCTACCTTGCCTGATACGCGGGCGTAAGCATCGGCGGCGTGGGCCGCGCACTGCTCGTGCTTCACCAGGTAGTGACGTACCTTCGGGTAGTACTGTGGAATAGCATCGTATAGGGGCAGGTTGGCGCCACCCGGCAGACCAAAGATGTGCTCGGTCCCCTCCCTGACCAGGGACTCCATCACCATTTGGGCTCCTGTCAACTCCGCCATGACTACACTCCTCCAGACACGATTAGGCTCATCAGCGTTACATTCATTCCGTAATTGCTATCCACATACGGCGCCTTCCGACGCCGATGATACAAGCCGGGCATACTTGGCCAGCGCGCCGCTCGTGTACTTGGGCGCAGGCGCCTTCCAGGCGTCCTGTCGTCGCTTCATCTCGTCCTCCGCGACCTGAACGTCGATGCGGCGCTTCGGGATGTCCAGGCTGATGACGTCGCCATCCCGGACGAGAGCGATGGGGCCGCCGACCGCAGCCTCCGGCGCCACATGGCCGGTCATGAACCCGCGTGTCGCCCCGGAGAAACGGCCGTCCGTGATGAGGGCAACGTCCTCGCCCAGCCCCTGCCCGGCGATGGCGGCCGTCACCGCAAGCATCTCGCGCATGCCGGGCCCGCCCTTGGGCCCTTCGTAGCGAATGACCACCACGTCGCCCGCCTTGATCCGCCTCTCGCGCACCGCCTCCGCCGTCGCCTCCTCGCCATCGAAAACGCGGGCCGGGCCGCTGAATTGCAGCTTCTTTACGCCACTGGTCTTCATCACGCAACCCTCCGGCGCCAGATTCCCCTTCAGGACCACCAGCGTACCCGTAGGCTCCAGCGGCTTATCGACGGGCAGAACCACGTCCTGGCCATCGCTGATCTGGAGGCCGGACAGGTTCTCAGCTATGGTCTTGCCTGTGACGGTCATCGCCTCGCCGTTAAGCAGGCTGCTATCCAGCAGCTCCTTCATCAGCAACGGCACGCCGCCCACTCGGTCCAGGTCGACCATAACGTAGCGTCCACCGGGCCGCGTATCGGCGATGTGCGGGGTGCGTCGGCCGATACGGTCGAAGTCGTCCAGTGAGAGCGCCACGCCAGCCTCGCGGGCGATCGCCAGCAGGTGAAGGGCGGCGTTCGTGGAGCCGCCGATCGCCACCACCACGGCGATCGCGTTCTCAAACGCCGCCTTGGTGAGGATATCGCGAGGCTTCAGGTCCGCCTCCAGCAACCTCAACGCCGCCTCGCCCGTCCGGCGACAGAGGTCGTCCCGGCGCCGGTCGGTGGCGGGGATAGAGGCGCTATAGGGCAGCGCCATGCCCAGCGCCTCGCTGGCGCAGGCCATCGTGTTGGCCGTGTACATACCGGCGCAGGAGCCCTCCCCTGGACAGGCGGCGCACTCCAGCTCATACAGCTCCTTTTCGGACATGCGGCCCGCCTCGTACGCGCCGACTGCCTCAAACACATCCTGGACGGTGACGTCGCGGCCCTTGTAGCGGCCCGGCATGATCGTACCGCCGTACAGAAAGATGGACGGTATGTTTAGGCGGGCCGCCGCCATCAACGAGCCGGGGAGGCTCTTGTCGCAGCCCGCGATCGTCACCAGAG
>JADFKX010000062.1 GCA_022564695.1 Chloroflexota bacterium
GCGGCGTGATCGATGAGTTGCTCGTCACGAACTACACGCTCGACGGCGATGGCGTCGCGCACGTGCGAGCGGCATCGCGAGGCTGACTCGCGCGTAGTCGGAGTAAACTCTCAGCCACTCCTTATGCGCCTCACAGGGTGCTCTTAGAGACCCGGGCGACACTTGCTCATGACGGTTCCCACGGATCGGAAGGAGCGGAACAGTGACCAGCACGAAGGTATGGCTCGGGTCGGCGGCAGGCGCGATCGTCGTCGCCATGTTCGCCGTGCTGGCGGCGCTGACGCTGCTGCCGGCCGTGCTGAGCCTGCTGGGCGACCGCATCAACGCGTTGCGATTACCGCTGCCACGGTCTGGCCGTTCCGCTGGGGATGAAGGCGGCTTCTGGGGTTGGGTGGCGACCACCGTCATGGCTCACCCCGTGATTAGCGCCGTCGCCGCAGTGGTGTTTCTCCTGGCGGTTGCGGCGCCTCTCGTCACGATTAATTTGGGGCTGGCCGGCGTGAGCACACTGCCGGAGGATACGGCGTCACGCCGCGCTTTCGAGACGCTCGATAGCGACTTCTCCGCCGGGCTGATCTCGCCGGCGGAGATTGTGGTGGACGCCGAGGACGTCAACTCGCAGCCGGTGCAGCAAGGGATCGACCGCCTGCTGGTTGCGTTGGACGGGGATGCGATGTTCGGAGAGGCGACGGTGGAGACGAACGAGGCGGGCGATCTCGCGCTTGTGTCTGCCCTGATCGTTGGTGATCCGGATGCCGACGCTGCGCACGACGCGATCGTGCGGTTGCGAAGCGAGCATATCCCGGCCGCGTTTGACGGTGTGGATGCGGATGTGCTGGTCACCGGCGTTACCGCCCAGACCGAGGACATGTTCGATGTCATCCGAACCTACATGCCGATCGTGTTCGCGTTCGTGCTGGGTCTCAGCTTTCTGCTGCTGCTCGTCGTGTTCCGGTCGTTGGTGGTGCCGGTGAAAGCGCTGATCATGAACCTGCTGTCGGTCGGGGCCGCCTACGGCCTGCTGGTTCTTGTGTTTCAGCACGGCGTGGGGAACGAGATCTTCGGCTTCCAGCGTACGGAGACGATTGAGGCCTGGCTGCCGCTGTTCCTGTTTGCCTTCCTGTTCGGGCTGTCGATGGATTATCACGTGTTTCTGTTGAGCAGGATCAGGGAGCGGTTCGACCGGACGGGCGATAACGCCGCGTCCGTGGCGTTCGGTGTGAGATCGACAGCCGGGATTATCACCGGGGCGGCGCTGATCATGGTGGCCGTGTTCTCGGGATTCGCCATGGGCGACACCGTATCGCTGCAGCAGCTAGGCTTCGGGATGGCCGTAGCGATTCTCCTGGACGCTACGATTATCCGATCTGTGCTGGTGCCCGCTAGCATGCAGCTCCTGGGCGACTGGAACTGGTACCTACCCAGGTGGTTGCACTGGCTTCCGGACATACGGGTGGAACGCGTCAGGGCGCCTAAGGCGCGACCCGCGCCAGCTGCTGCGGCTACCATGGTTGCCGATGGCAGGGAGTAGTGAGCTGGGCTGCGCCGCCCTAGAATAGCACTCGCTTGGGCGCGCCGCTGACCGTCCGACGGAAGTTGTGAATCAGGCGCTGCCCGTCGCCTAGCTCCTCAACGCGGCACCGCCTTGGGTTCGCCAGCGCCTGACCCGTCTCCTTCAGCAGCCGCGCCGCGTCCTCTCGCAGCGCATCCCCGGCCTCGAACTCCGCCGCCGCCAGCGCGGTCTTTATCTGGGCGTCCGCCAGCAGGAGCAGCCAGCCGGCGATGAGCTCCGCCCATCCCAGGTGGAAGAGATTATCGGCGAAGGCGAGCGCCAGCTTCTGCTGGTTGGAGTCCGGTGCGGTCTGAAGAACGGTGCTGCCGAAGTGCGGCATCGCCAGGTCGGTGATGAGGCGGTATGCGCTCCCCAGGTGTTCGTCCTCGGCCAGCACGGAGCCGGCCTGAAAACGGCCCATCTCGATGCGCGAGGCTGCGTGCTCGCGGTCCGTCTCCAGAGCCGTGGCCAGCCACTGGTGGTATTCGGCGAACCCCTCAGCAAGCAGGGAGCGCTGGGCCGCTATGCAGTCGCAGGCGGTGCGCAGTAGAGGTGGACAGGCGGTGTAGGAGGCCCGGCTCAGCAGCATGCTGGCGTCCGACAGGTAGGTGAACGTGCGCGACCAGAAGCCCAGCAGCGCCGCCGCCTCAGGGCTCCGCTTCTTCGCCGAGGCCGCCACGATGGCAAGCTGGAGGTTCATCGCCCGCTCGAACAGCGATAGGTCGGGTACGAGGAGGAACTGGGTCTGGCGGTGGGCGTCCTGCACCGTCGGCGAGGCGTTCGTCGGGCGGCCGGACAGTTCGTAGCGCTCCGGAAAGGTGTAGGGCGCGATCTTCGGTGATGTCGGGCGGCTCATACGTTTGTTCTCTCGTTAGGAGGGCGCGGGGTGTGGGGCCTGGCCTTCACTGCCAGCCCTTGCGCGCACCCTCTACCATCGCCAGTGGGCCGATAGGCCAGTTGTAGCCCTGCACCATCGCCTTGTTGATGTCCTCCGCGGAGGCGATCCCCTCCGCCATGACCGCCTGCGCCTCGCGCACGGCCGCGAAGTAGACGCGGTTGGCGATGAACCCGTACTTGCCGGGTGCGTCCTTCACCCGCACGCTCGCCTTGCCGATTCGCTGGCAGACCGACTCCAGCGCCTGAAGCGTCTCCTCGGCGGTCTCGGGGGCGTGCACCAGCTCCACCAGCTTCATCACCGGCGCCGGGCTGAACCAGTGCGCGCCGATGAACTGCGGCCGTCGCGACTCCGACACTGCCTGATTGATCTCCCCGATCACCAGGCCGGAGGTGTTGGTGGCGAACACCGCCTGCGGTTGCACGATGCTGTCCGCTTCGGCCCAGACCTTCTTCTTCAGATTGAGGTCCTCCGGCACCGCCTCGATCACCAGGTCCACGTCCTTCAGGTCGTCCAGGTTAGTGGTGAAGGAGAGGTTGGCGATGGCGGCGTCCATCTGCGCCTGCGTTGTCTTGCCCCGCTCCACGCCGCGCTTCAGGCCGTAGCGGCCGTCGACGATTGTGGAGCGCGCCTTCTCGATAAGCTCGTCGTTGATGTCACGGAGGCTGACTTTCAGCCCGCCGACGGCCAGGGCCTGGGCGATGCCGGCGCCCATGACGCCGCCGCCGAGGACGCCTACGCTATTAATTTCGATGGGCATGTGGGGACCTCCTTCTGTTGGCTTGCCCCTCGGGACTCTTGTAATGTTGATTTCCCGCCCGTGTTACCGCATCAGTATACCGCGCCCGGCGAAGCGGGCCTTCGCGCCCAGCTCCTCCTCTATGCGCAGCAGCCGGTTGTACTTCGCCGTGCGCTCGCCGCGGGCCGGCGCGCCGGCCTTGATCTGGCCGCAGCCCGTGGCTACCACCAGGTCCGCTATCGTCGTGTCCTCCGTCTCGCCGCTGCGATGTGACATAACGCAAGACCAGCCAGCCTTGCCCGCCTCCGCCATCGCCGCCAGCGTCTCCGTCAGCGTGCCGATCTGGTTCACCTTGATCAGCACCGCGTTCGCTGAGCCCTCCTCAATGCCGCGGCGGATGCGCTCCACGTTCGTCACGAACACGTCGTCTCCGACAAGCTGCACCCGCGAGCCCAGCCGCTGGGTGAGGAGCTGCCAGCCGGGCCAGTCGTCCTGGGCCATCCCGTCCTCGATGGAGACGATAGGGTAGCGGTCTAGCCAGCCCTCCCACAGGTCGACCAGCTCCTCCGACGCAAGGGTGCGGCCCTCCTGGGCCAGCACGTAGCGGCCGTCCGCCTCCAGCTCTGAGGTAGCCGGGTCGAGGGCGAGGGCGATGTCATCGCCGGGGCGGTAGCCCGCGGCCTCGATCGCTCTCAGCGCCAGCGCCACGGCGTCATCGTTGCGGGCCAGCGGCGGCGCGAACCCGCCCTCATCGCCGATAGTCGTGGGCCACCCTTCGTCGTGCAGGATGCGGCCCAGGGCGTGGTACACCTCCGACCCCATCCGCAGCGCCTCGGCGAACGAGTCGGCGCCGACTGGGGCTACCATGAACTCCTGGAACTCTACCGACCCCTCGGCGTGCCTGCCGCCGTTCAGGATGTTGAACATCGGCAGCGGTATGAGCGCCGCAGCGCCCTTCGATAAGTATTGATATAAGGGAAGGGAGGCGCTGTCGGCGGCGGCGTGGGCCACGGCCAGCGATACGCTCAGGATGGCGTTGGCGCCCAGCTTCGACTTGTTGGGTGTGCCGTCCAGCGCGATGAGCGCCGCGTCCACCCTCTCCTGCTCCTCGGCCGGCATCCCGGCCAGCGCCGGTGCGATCAGATCGTTGACGTTGCTGACGGCTTTGAGGACGCCCTTGCCGCCGTAGCGGTCGCGGTCGCCGTCGCGTAGCTCCACGGCCTCGAAGGCGCCGGTGGAGGCGCCGGAGGGCACGGCGGCGCGGCCCAGGGCGCCGTCGGCCAGGCGCACCTCCGCCTCTACCGTGGGGTTCCCACGGGAGTCCAGGATCTCGCGGGCGCGTATGGAGCGGATCTCGCTGCTCATGCCGGGCGCTGCCCCGATTCCATCGGGGTCACTTGGCGCCGCCGCGCTGCTGCGCCATCTCTATCGCCTTCTCTACCGCTTCCTGGGGTGTGGTAACTCTGACTATCTTCTCGGGGTCGTGGCCGCGGTAATCGAAGCCCCAGGTGTCGAGCCCCACCAGCGGCACGTCGTGGATCATGGCGAAGGCGATCTCGCTCAACGTGCCGTAGGAGCCGTCCACGGCGATGACGGCCTCGCCGGTGAGCACGACCGAGGAGTTGCGGGCGTAGCCGATGCCGGTGAAGACGGGAAACTCAACCCAGGGGTTGGGCGGGCTCTGGGAGGCGTCCCGGCCGGGCATGATGCCGATAGTGTGGCCGCCGGCGGAGCGGGCGCCGCGGCAGACAGCCTCCATAACGCCGCCGCCGCCCCCGCAGCAGACAGTTACGCCCCGCTTCCCCAGCTCGCGGCCGACCTCCTCGGCCATACGAAGGGCATCCTCCAGAGAGGTCTCACCCCCGATGACGGATATGATCATGGCAGGCTCATGATACCCGTGGCGCCTTTGGGCGGCAACGCGACGCGGTCAGTCCGCCCGTAGGGACCAGCGGTAGGTGGCGGCCTCCGTCGTCCCCTCGGTGACGGCCGCCACGACGATAGTAACCGGGCCGTCCAACGCTATCTCAAACCGGTTGCCGGGCGCCAGCTCCAGGCGGGCTGCCTTGGGTGGATTCGGCTCGCCTCGCTCGATGAGCTGCACGAGGAATCGCTGCGGCAGCGGCCCGTCGATGCGGCGGAACCCCTCCGCCTGCCAGCCTCCGTCAGTGTCCGCGCCATCGGCGAAAGCCAGCTCCGGTATCTCGATATCGTCCACCGCGAAGCCCCGCTCGTGGGTCGCGTCGTCCGTGACGTATTCGAACCGTAGCAGCAGCTCGCCGCCGACGTACGGCGTGAGGTCTATCTCCTCCTGCACCCACTCGCCGCCGCTGCTGCCGCTGTAGCCCGGCCCGTAGGCGAGCGACACAGGGTCGAACTCCGTGGTCTGATGACCGGGAAGCGCTTCCCAGGTCTGGCCGCCGTCTCTGGAGGCGGCGACGTAGGCGTAGTCCCAGCCCAGCTCGGTCTCGAACCAAGTCCAGAAGCGCAGCGTGGCGGCGGTAAGCCCGCTGAGATCGAACTCGCGCGTCAGCCGGCTGTCCATGCTGTCACCCGCGTTCGACCACCAGAACGCGCCGTCGCGGGGCTCTATGCCGATGCCAACCTGATCAGAGCCGTCGAACGTGAAGACGGCGCCCCCCGCCGGCGGATCGATCTCCAGGTAGTCGGCCGCGAACTGGTTGACGCTGTCGTCGCCCTCGCCGGTATTGCCTATCGTGGTGACGGTTGAGACGGTCAGACTGGCGCCTTCGTGGGCGTAAGGGCCGGTAGCCTCGTCCAGCTTGTTAGCGACGAGCCAATCCGCGAACAGCGCAAGGAACGAGGTCCCGAACGGCTGGAGGTAGGCGTCCACCCCGGCTATCCCGTCCTCCGGCGTGGCCACAAGCGCCGCCGCGTTCTCACGGCCGCCGAAACGGTCCAGCAGATAGCGGAAGAAGAGCTGCGATTCCCCGTAGTGGACGCCGCTGTCTTTTGGCCAGTGGTTAAGCTGGCTGTCCGGGGCGGCGAGGAAGCTGCCTACCGCCGCCGTCCCGCCGCCGGCCAGCTCCGCCGCCACCTGCGACAGGCCCTCGTTCACCCAGGACTCCTCGCCATCATCCGCGTTATCGTGAATCAGGTGCTGGAGCTCGTGGGCCAGGATAGCGTTGTAGACAGCCCCTGGCGAGCCCAAGAAGGAGGCGTCCAGGTATATCGCCTCTCGCTCATTGCTGCGGGGCACCGCGGACCGGGGGTAGGAGTCTGAGGAGCTGACGTAACCACCGGCGCCGCTGAGGTCGACGTGGACGATGCTGATTCGGGTGTCACCGTCCACGCCCGGCGACCATTCCTGCCCAAAGGCGGCGGTCACGCGGGGGTAGACCAGCGTCTCGAAGTCGCTGGTGATCGTCTCCAGGGCTGAGACGTCCACGTCAAGATCGTCCTCCACGAAGAAGTAGGCGCGCTGTGTGACCGCCCGTACGCTGGCGGTGGCCGTTCGTAGCGAAGGCTCGTTCAGGTTCAGGATCGTGAACTCCTCGCGGTCGCCGATCCCGTAGTTGAACGGCGACTGGCGAGCGATCCGGGGTGTGTCCGGCGGCAGGCCGCGGAACCGCCGCGCCAGATCGATGAGGTCACGGTCAGGCGGCTCCTCTGTAGATGGCGATGGCGGTGTGGCCACGGTGGGTGTCTGCGTGGGTTCGGATGTGGGAGCGGGCGTCGGCGCTAGAGTCGGCGTGGTTGTAGGTGTGGAGCTATCGCCGTCACAGGCGGCAGCGATAGCTCCCATAAACAGAAGGAGGGCGGCTATACGTATTCCGTATGCCGCCCTCCCCATCACCACACTGTGTTGATGCGGTTGCTACTGAGCTCGCGGATGCGCTCGCTCGTAGACCTCCCGCACGTGATCGCTAGTGAGGTGGGTATAGACCTGGGTGGTTGAGATGTTGGCGTGACCCAGCATCTCCTGGACGTTCCGCAAGGGCATGCCGCCGCGCAGCATGTGGGTAGCGAAGGAGTGGCGCAGCGTGTGCGGCGTGACCCCATCGCCCAGATTAGCTGACTTGGCGTAGCCCTTGAGGATAAGCCAGAAGCCCTGCCTGGTGAGCCTCTCTCCACGGCGGTTGACGAACAACGCCGTCTCTTCGTGGTTGCGAACCATCATCGGCCTGCCGTCCTCGAGATAACCGTTCAGCGCCTCGAGGGCGTGGTCGTGGATGGGGATCGAGCGCTCTTTCGCTCCCTTGCCTAAGCACGTCACGAAGGGGGCCCGCGGGTCCAGGTTCAGGGTTTCCATGTCTAGTGATACTAGCTCCGTCACCCGCATGCCGGTGGCGTACAGGAGTTCCAGCATCGCGCGGTCCCGCTTCGCTTCCGGGGTGGAGCGGCGGGCTGGTTGCTCCAAAAGCTCGTCGACCTCATTAGGGCTGATCGCTTTGGGCAGGGTTTTCCCCACACGGGGGGAGCTGAGCCCCTCCGTTGGGTTAGCGGTGATGGAGCCCTCTGCGGCCAGGAACGCGAAGAATGAGCGGACGGCCGCTACCTTGCGGGCCACGGACGTTTCCGTGTAGCCCCGCTCCTTAAGGTCCAGGATGAAATCCTGGATATCGGACCGGCTCAGGCTTGGCCAGCCGTCACTGCTTCCGCGGGATCCAATGAAGTCGGCGAGCTGCTGGAGGTCATTCTTGTAGGCGGCTATCGTGTTGGCGGACGCTCCTTTCTCCACTGCAAGGAAAACTAGGAACTCACCAAGACTCTTGCGCATGGGAGAGCTCTCCGAACTACGAAGCCGACCAGGGGAACTGACTGCCATATCTTATTGTCACCTCCTTCCTTTGTCTAGCGGTTGCCAGCCTATTCGATGACTAATTTTCGAAAATCCGGCTCCCGATATTGTCAGTCAATGGGATAACGCGTCATAATCGTTCCGGTTAACGATTTCCAGACGAGCTTTGCTGCCGTATCGTGAGCAAATAACGGGTCGTCTGCTGCTTATGCCAACGTAGGTTTTGGCGCGACCGCTCAATGAGCGGTCGCTGGCGACCAGGCGCCGGGGCCCAGCAGCGGCACGAACCGGCAAGGCCCCAGGTTCGTCAGCGCCGGCCCCTCCGGGCTCCGTACCGCCCGCACCAGCTCCTGCAGGTCGCGGCTCCCTACCGGGATCACCATCTGTCCGCCCATGACCAACTGCTCCATCAACTCCTGCGGCACCCTGGGGGCGGCGGCCGTCACGATGATGGCGTCGTACGGCGCCTCGTCGGGCCAGCCTAGCGTCTCGCCGGCCGCGTGAACGCTCACGTTGGCGTACCCCAGCTCCGCCAACACGTGCCCGGCCTGCTCCGCCAGCTCCGGCACGCGCTCTACGCTCACCACCTCTGCCGCCAGTTGCGAGAGCAGCGCCGCCTGGTAGCCGGAGCCCGTGCCCACCTCCAGCAGCTTCTCGCCCCCCCGCAGCGCCAGCGCCTGCGTCATTATCGCCACGATCAGTGGCTGCGATATCGTCTGGCCGTGTCCGATCCGTAGGGGTCGGTTCTCGTACGCGTAGGGGCGCAGCTCCTGGGGCAGGAACCGCTCTCGCGGCACATTGGCGATCGCTTCCAGTACCTGACGGTCGCTGACGTCCTGAGCCAGCTCAGCGAGGAGCGCGGTCTTGGAGCGGCTGAGGTGTTCGATGAGGGTAGGCATTTATTCCCTCCTCTCCTCGAGTATAGCATCTGCCTGCCCCTCCTGAGGCGGGCACGCGGCAGGCAGGCTTTGTGTTATCGCCGCGTCCAGGGCCCGTTGGGGCGGGGCCGCGTCTGGCGCCTAAGTCCGCGCTCCGCTATAAATAGGCGTGGAGGAGTTTATACGTATGAAGCTTGACGTCACGAAGCTGCCCTTGGGCGAGGCCCTAATCGCATTTGTTCTCGCCGCCGTCGTTGTGACCTTCATCCTCGCCTTCACCCTACCTTCCGGCGCCGGAATCGAGGGGGAGGCCGAGGGAGACGACACTGTGGCCGAGGAGACGCCCGCCGACGGCGGGCCGACCGGCGGCGACATCGTCGTGAGCATGGGCGACAACTTCTTCGAGCTTGACGGACAGCGTGAGCCGGACATCGCCGTGCCGCTGGGCGAGCAAATCACGATCGACCTCACCAACGACGGCTCCGCCGTTCACAACCTGCACATCGCCGGCGCCGACAACGAATACGGCGACGCTTTCTGCGAGACCGGCGGCGACGAGCCCTGCTCCGACCCGAATCTGTTCGCCGGCGGCGACACCGGCGATATCACGTTTAGCTTCGACGAGCCCGGCACCTTCGTCTTTCGCTGCGACTTCCACCCCACCCAGATGACCGGCACGATTACGGTGGAGTAGGGGGCGAGGCGGCGATGTGCTAAGCGCTAGATCGGTGTCCCCTTTTGCCAGTCGTTCCGCAGATTATTCCACACGGCCTCCACGTTGGTCTGGTCCTCAAGCCGTGACATCATGAAGGACTTCGTGCCTGCGTCTTTAATTGAAGCTCCCAAGTGATAACATTCGCCATCTATCCAAATGAATCGATCGTGAAAGGTAGCTGATGTACGGACCTCGATTTTACTGCCGTGTTGCTGCCGGAATTTTTGCAGTTCTAGCTTGAAATCCCCCGGGAAATTCACGGTCAGGACTTTCATCTCTACGTTCTGTCCGACATTGGTAAGAAGTTCGAAGAGGGTCTTGTTCACCCAATTGTCTTCAATCCATATTTCTTTCTTGGCTACCGCGATTAGGTCACGAATTTCTTTGTAGGCGTCGTGAACTTTACCTGCAGGGAAAAACTTCTCGTTGGATGCCATGGTCGTCTCGGTTGCCTGGGACTGCTTGGCCGGCGTAGACTCCACATAGTCAGCGCCTTCCGTCGTTAGCCACATGTAACCTTCTTCCCTGTGCCGTCCCATCGTTCTAGGATCGTCTATAAGCCCCCTGTCGAAGAGGAAGTCAACAGCGCGCGTCACTAGCTCATGCTTCACGCCTAGCTCCAAGGCTACCCCCTCAAGATCAATTTGGAACTCGCCCTCCTTAAACCCTTCCTCATATAGTCGATCAAGACCGCGCAAGATTGAGTCTCGAATCACCTGTTGCTCTACTTTTCGCCGGGCAGGAGGTAGGGCTACATGATGATCTTCGCCCTGTTTCCAAGTGCCAAGAAAGATCTTTCCCTTTGCGATTGCTAAACCTACGCGCTGTGCCTTCTGGTACTGCTGCAGATGTTCAAGTGGTAGCCCCCGCGCGTTAGTTGTAACCTGGAAACAAGCGCC
>JADFKX010000230.1 GCA_022564695.1 Chloroflexota bacterium
CGGGCCGGCGACCGGCAGGAAGCGCTGAAGCTGGTGTCCGACGAGGTGATCGACGACGTGCTCGTCTTCGGTGACAAACGGCGGGTTAGGGAGAAGATTGAGGCTTACCGCCAGAACGGGGTCACTCTGCCGATAGTGAACATAGTGCCCGTCTCGCTGGACCCGGCCGAGCGGGCGGCCATGAGCCTGGCCGCGTTCAGGGAGCTTACTGCACCGTAAAAGAGAGGCCGGAAAGGAGTCCAGCTATGCCCGACTTTACCATCACGCCCGAAGTGAAGGGGATGCGACAGAAGGTCGGCGCCTTCATGGACGAGCACATCTACCCGAACGAGCAGTTCCTGCACGAAGGCGGGGACGATCGCGAGTCGCTGATGAAGGAGCTGCAGGGCAAGACGAAGAAGATGGGGATGTGGGCGCCCCACCTGCCCGCCGAGGCGGGGGGGATGGGCATAGGGTTTATGCCATACGTCTACATCAACGAGATACTGGGTCGGAGCCCATTCGCGCCGCGGGCGTTCGGGGCGCAGGCCCCGGACTCCGGTAACGCGGAGATACTGTGGCAGTTTGGCACGGAGGAGCAGAAGAAGCGCTGGCTGAAGCCACTGGTGGCGGGCGATATCCGCTCCTGCTTCTCGATGACGGAGCCGGAGGTGGCGGGCTCGGACCCCACACTGCTGCAGACCACGGCCGTCCGCGACGGCGACGAGTGGGTGATCAATGGCCACAAGTGGTTCACCAGCGGCGCTATGGGCTCGGCCTTCGCCATCGTGATGTGCGTCAGTGAGCCGGAGGCGCAGACGTACCGGCGCATGAGCCAGATCATCGTGCCCACGGACACGCCGGGGTTCGAGATCGTGCGCAGCGTGCCGGTGATGGGGGAGACGGCGGGCAACCACTGCGAGATCCGCTACGAGGACTGCCGCGTCCCCGTGACGAACACGCTGGGCAACCCGGGCGACGGGTTCATGATCGCGCAGAGACGGCTGGGGCCGGGCCGCATCCACCACTGCATGCGCTGGCTGGGGCAGATGCAGCGGGCGCTGGACCTGATGTGCCGTCGGGCGCTGGAGCGGGTGGCGTTCGGCAGTACGCTGGCCCAGAAGCAGACGGTGCAGAACTGGATCGCCGACTCGGTGGCCGAGATACAGTCGGCGCGGCTGCTCACGCTGCACGCCGCTCAAAAGGTGGACCAGGGCGACGAGGCGCGGGTGGAGATATCGCTGATCAAGTTCTGGGGGTCGCGGATACTGATCGACGTGATCGACCGGGCGATCCAGGTGCACGGGGCGCTGGGCGTCTCCGGCGACACGCCGCTGGAGTCGATGTACCGGGCGGCGCGCGCCGGGCGCATCTACGATGGGCCGGACGAGGTGCACCGGATGGTGGTGGCGCGACGGGTGCTGCGGGCCTACAGCGACGGCGACGGCTGGGAGTTTGAGTAGGCTGGGGCATTGGAAGATTGACGCCACCCCGAGGCGTCGGGGTGGTCTGGCCCCCACTCTACGCGGCGAGGCGGCGATGGTGTAGGGGTAGCGCCACTGACTGGCTGGCGTTTGGAAAGGAGCTAATGATGAATAATCTCAGGGGCCGCACGGCCATCCTCACAGGCGCCTCCAAGGGCATCGGCGTCCACGTTGCCAGGGCGCTGGCGAAACAGGGCATGAACCTTGTCCTGGCGGCGCGCTCTGCCAGTGCGCTGGAGGAGGTGCGCAAGGCAGTTGAGCGCCTTGGCGTGAGAGCCATCGCCGTCCCCACGGACGTTGGCGACAGGTCAGCGCTGGAATCGCTGGTCGAGAGATCACGGTCAGAGTTCGGCGCTATCGACGTTCTCGTCAACAACGCCGGAATCGAACTCATACTGGCGTATCACAAGCTCACGCTGGAGGAGATCGATCAGATAGTGAGCGTTAATCTCATCGCGCCCATGCACCTTACGTGGCTGGTCCTTCCGGGTATGCTGGAGCGAGGGCAAGGGCATATCGTCAACATGTCCTCGCTCGCCGGCAAGGCCGGCCCGGCCTGCAATGAGTCGTATAGCGCGACGAAGGCTGGGCTCATCGGGTTCACGCAGTCGCTGCGGGCCACGTATCGCGACTCCGGGGTCAGCGCATCAGTGATCTGCCCCGGTTACGTCGAGGAGGGGATGTACGCGAAGACGAAAGAGGAGTTCGGCCTGGCGGCGCCACGCAGGCTGGGTGTATCGAAGCCGGAGGCGGTGGCCAGTGGCGTCATACGGGCGATCAAGAAGGACCTGCCGGAGGTGATAGTTAACCCCAGCCCTATCCGGCCACTGCTGATGATGAATGCTGTTTCGCCGAGTCTGGGCGAGTGGATAGTTGAGCGTACCGGAGCGAATGCAGCCTTCTTCCGCAAGGCGGCTGAAGTACGGGAGAGCCAGCGTGTCGAAGCGAAGCAAGAAGTTTCTGGAGATGCGGGTAGAGAGTCTTGAGCGAACGTGACGTGAGCGACCGATTTCCGGCGGTTGCCGATGGTAAGGAGCTAGAGCCGGGTGATAGCTTCTACAAGGAGGAGGTCCAGCTGGCCCTGCGTAACAGGGGCATGCCGCTGGAGG
>JADFKX010000063.1 GCA_022564695.1 Chloroflexota bacterium
TCGTCGGAGAGGCCCAGTATCTCCTTGCACACGTACTCCGTGTGCTCGCCCAGCAGCGGCGCAGGCGATCGCAACTTCCCCGGCGTCTCCGATAGCTTGAGCGGCGGGCCGTCATAGGCCGTATGGCCGGCCTCGGGGTGGTCCAGGTATACGTAGTAGCCACGCTCCTTCAGGTGCTCGTCGGCCAGCATCCCCTTCGCGTTCTGGACTACACCCGCCGCTACGCCTTTTCGCTGAAGCTCCTCCATCAGATCGTCGGCCTCTTTGTCCGATGTCCAGGCCTCTATCTGTTTCTCAAGCTCCGGCTCGTGCTGTTTGCGGCCGGTCGCGCTGCCGAACTTGCTGTCCAGCGCCCAATCGGGGTTGCCCATCGCCTCCACCAGCGTCTGCCACTCCGCGTCAGTGAAGCAGGCGATAGCGATCCAGCGCTCGTCTGCCGGCGCGCTGGAACCCTCGCTCAGCGGCTTGCACTTGAAGACGCCGTGTGGCGCCGCGTACGGCAGCCCGTTTCCGACCCGCTCCTGGACCCGCCCGTTCACCGTGTAGTCGAAGACCGCCGTCCCCAGCGGACATACTGACGACTCGATCTGAGCGCATTCGATACGCTGGCCCTTCCCGGTCTTCCGCCGATGACGCAGCGCTGCCAGGATAGCCACCAGGGTGTGGCCGGGATTGATGACATAATCCGGGTAGTTGGTGCCAAGCCCGATAGGCGGCCTTTGCGGAAAGCCTGACAGGTGGTTGTAGCCGGTGATCGGCGTCAGGATGGCGCCGAACCCCAGGAAGTCCCGGTGCGGGCCATCATACCCCTGCATCGGCACGTAGGCGGCGATGATCTGCGGGTTAATGGCCGATAGCTTATCGTAGGTGAGGCCCCAGCGCTCGATCACACGTGGCGTGAAGTTGGAGAGGAATACGTCCGCCCAGGCGATGAGCCGCCGCGCCAGCTCCTGCCCCTGATCCGTGCTCATGTTCAAGGCCAGGTTCAGCTTGCCGGCGTTGTAGTTGTTGTAGTACCCGCTCACGTTGTAGCCTGTCTTGTCTTTCGCGAATGGCATCACCCCACGCAGCCCATCCATCCGGGTCTCCGACTCCACGCGCACTACCGTCGCCCCAAAGGTGGCCATGTTCTCAGTGCAGATGGGCCCGGCCCCGAACCACGAGAAGTCCGCGACCTTGATTCCATCCAACGGCATCTTTGTCCCGCTCATAGCTCTCCCCTGACTCGCTATCGCTCTACCTCGCGTCCCCTCGGCTAGATCACGCCTGCCGCGTGCAGGCGCTCTAGCTCATCCTCGTTTACGCCCAGATCGCTGTATATCTCGCTGTTGTGTTCCCCCAAAAGGGGCGGCCGGCGCCGGATCGCCCACGGCGTCTCAGACAGCCGGTACGGCGGCCCCGGGTATTGGAGCGTGTCCCGGAGTTCCGGGTGGTCCACCGCTGTCAGCCACTTCCTGTGCTGAAGCTGTGGGTTGTTGGCGATGTCCTCCGGTGTGCTAACGATGCCGAACAGCAGCCGTTTGCGCTGCGCGCCTTCATACACCTCCCATTTTCCCCTGCTGGCGACGAACCGGCATAGCACCTGTTCAATGTGACTCATGATCTGAATCTTGGCCCCAAGAGCTGACGGGTCCTGCATGATGCTCGTGAGGAACCGCATATTCAGGTTCATACAGAAGTCGTGGTACGGCTCCTCCGCCAGGTCTTCGGCCGCCCCCTCATCAATCATCCACTGGAGCAGGTCGGACCAGGGTGCGCCGCCCGGCGTCCCCACGAAACCGTATACCCAGCCGTCCCGGCACTCGTACGGCCCGATGCCCGGGATCGATATCGGCAGTATCGTCCCGGCGCCGGTGCGGTTGCGTAGCTGCTGGAGCATGTCCCAGTACTGCATCGCCGTCTCCTGGGCGATCGAAAGCGCCTCCTGCATAGAGACATCCACATGCTGGCCTTCGCCTTGAACGTCCCGGTGGTATATCGCCATCATCGTTCCCGCCGCGGCCTGGATAGAGGCGCTGATATACCCCTGACGCCAGGGCGGCACGTTCGGCGGGTCCTGCCGGTCCCCCGCCAGCCACATGATCCCGCTCATCGCCACTCCCACGATGTCCGGCGCCTTGTAGTGAGCGTGCGGGCCCGTCTGCCCGAACCCCGTAACCGACGTCAGGATGATTTCGGGCTTGATCTTGGTCAGCCCCTCGTAGCCTAGCCCCAGTCCGTCCAGGTATCCCGGCTCAAAGCTCTCAACCACCACGTCGGCCGTGGCGACCAGCTTCTCGAATAGCTTGCGCCCTTCCGCGTCCGCAATGTTCAGCGTAGCGCTCCGCTTGCTGGTGTTGAGGTTCAGCCAGTACAGGCTCTTATCGGGGCCCGGTTCGTCGTGGTAGAACGGCGGCAGGGCGCGAACGGGGTCACCTTCGGGCGGCTCGATCTTGATGACGTCAGCCCCGAGATCGGCCAGAAGCTTCGTGCAGTACTGACCTATCTCCCCGGCCAGGTCCAGCACTCGAATGTCGTCCAGGGCGGCAGGCGCGTTATCAGAAGGCATGTGACTCCTTCGTGTAGCTTGTCTGGGTAAAGCCAATTATAGCGAACGGCGTACCTGAGGCAAGCCTGCCTGCCGCGTGCCCGCCTCAGGAGGGGCAGGCAGGTCTACGCGTCACCCTTCAGGAAGGGGAGCAGCAAATCCAGGAATTCGCCGGGCTTCTCCAGGGCAAGGTTGTGCGCGGCGTCCGGAACGATATGGCATCGGGCGTCGGGGATCAGCTGGCTCAGATGTCGCGACGCCTTGGCTGGCACCATCCGCGCCTCCGCCCCGTCCAGCACCAGCGTGGGTACGCAGATGCGACGTGCCGTATCCGTCAGGTCCAGCGTCAGGAGCTGCCGCGCTACCTCTACCAGCGTCTCGTTGGGAACGCGGAGAACGTCGCGGCCCATCTGCCGTCTGTCTTCGGCGGACAGGCGACGAGTGTCGCGCGCCATATTCAGGCGCCGGGCGATGAACCACCACTTGATCGGCAGCTTGGGCACGATCGCGATCAAGCCGGTACGGCCCAGGAGGTCATACATGAAGCGGAAGCGCTGGGGCAGGTCGGTGCTGCGGTAGACCGGTCCCTGCAGACACAGCTTCCGCACCCGCTCCGGGTAGCGGTGAGCGAAGGCGAGAGCGATCGTTCCACCTACGGACACCCCTACCAGGTGGAACCGGTCGATCTCCAGAGCGTCTGCGAGGCGGTAAAGGAAGTCCGCGTAGGCGTCTATAGATGGGACATCGGCCAGCGTGCGGCTGCTCCCGAAGCCCGGCAGGTCCGGGGCGATCGTGTGGTAGCGGGCGCCCAGCTCCGGCATCATGTGGTGGAACATCCACGAGGACGTGCCGATCCAGCCGTGCAGAAGGACAACCGTCTCTGGCGTTGGCGTGGACGGGATCGCCTCCCGAAGGAAGACGCGGCGACCGTCGAGATCGAGCGTGCGGTCGCGGTAGGCGACCTTGCTAGGCGTCGATATAGCCATGCTCAGGCTTGATGATAGGGCGCGGCTCCTGAAGCGGCAAGCGTCGTTCTGATCAGTCGATGACCACCTCCGCTGCCAAGCCGTAGTGGTCGGAGGCGCTCAGGGTGTCGTCCTCGGCGTGGCTGCGGTCGAAGGTCACCCAGGCGTCTTTCGCCCGGACGCCGCCCGCGACGAAGATATAGTCCACGACCATGCCGATAGACGGGCGCCAGCCTACTTCGGCCGTCCTCAGCGGAGTCCAAAGGGTGTCGGGCGGTTCGTCTCCATGCACCAATTCGTAGGCCGAGCTAAAGCGCTCCTTCACCCTTTTGATGACCTTAGTCATAGGGAAGGCGTTGAAGTCGCCCACCAGCGCCTGCGGCACCCCGCGGCTGCGCCGCGCGATCCAGGGGAGAAGCTTGCGTACCTGCTCCAGCCGTATCTCGCCTCCAGCAGGGTCCTGCTCGTGGTGAAGGTGCGTGTTGTAGAAGTCCAGCAGCCCGTCACCCAGGTCGAGGCGGAGGCGGTGGGCCACGCGGTTGCGGATCAGGTAATCGAATCCCTCATGCTCCACCACCGGCAGGTGGGTCATCGTGGCCAGCGCCTCCATCGATACCCTCTCGCGGGGGTTGGACACGTGATGGATGCGGTACTCGCGCACGTCGCGGCCACGCCCCCAGGAGCGGTTGTTGAACCGCTGGCAGAGCCAGTTCCCCTGGTCCAGCAGGACGTCCACCTCCTGAAAGCCGATGATGTCCGGCCTCAGCTCTACGAGCTGCTCCATCAGCAGAGGCGCTCGCTCCTGCCAGCGAGCCTGGCCGCCCCTGAGGTTAAGAGTGGCGATTGTCAGCGTCCTCATCGCTTGACTCCTAGTGGTCAAGATATGGCAACAATATAACCAAACGAGAGGACTAGAACAAGCGCGCGTATGATCGCGCCTGCCTGTGCTTTCAGGGTCGCGCTTACGTAGTGACGGCCGGTACGCCCGCTGGCAGGCGCTGAATGATCTCCGCTGCCTGCTCCACTATCTCCGCCAGGATATCCTTAGCGGGACGCTGCTCGTTGAACATGCCGGAGATCTGCCCGGCGGGGTTCATCCCTAGATCCTTGCGACCGGCCTTCTGAGCGGCAAATGTTACCTCTTGGATCACCGCGCCCTGGAACGGGAAGGGCAGCGTGCCTACTTTACCCTCCTCCCACGCCTCGATGAGGGGGTTATTGATGTTGCGCATCGGCTTGCCGCTGTAGATGCGGGTCACCCGCGTGTCCTCCTCGCTGGCGTCCAGGATGCGCTGCTTGAGCGTGTCGTCCCAGGCGGCCTCCTCCGACACCAGGAACGCCGTGCCGACCCACACACCGACGGCGCCCAGGCAGAGGGCGGCGGCCAGGCCGCGCCCGTCGCCGATCCCGCCGGCGGCCAGCACCGGCTTCGGCGCCACCGCGTCCACCACCTGTGGCACCAGCGCCATCGTACCTACGCGGCCGGTGTGTCCGCCCGCCTCCGACCCCTGAGCCACCACCACATCGGTGCCGCCCTCGGCCACCCTGCGGGCGTTCTTCACGTTCCCCACCAGGGCGATCACCTTGACGCCGGCGGCGTGGAACTCCTCCACGTACGGCTCCGGGTTGCCCAGCCCGGAGGCGAACACCGGCACCTTCTCCTCCAGGATCGTGTCGATCTGGGAGCGCGTGAACCCGGCGCCGAATATGGGGCGCTCGCGGCGGCCGGAGGGGGTGGGGAACTCCGGCGTTACGTCCGGCAGGTCAAACTTGCTACGAAGGCTCGCGGCGAACTCCCGCTGGGGTGCGGGGAGCATGTCGCGCCAGTTGCTTGGGATATCCCCATCGCCCTGCCTGCTGCCTGAGCCTTGAGGCGTCGGGGCCATCCCTGGCAGGAGGATGTCCACCCCAAACGGCTTATCGGTCAGCTCGCGGATCTTGCGGATCTCGTCACGCAGCTCGTCGGGGCCCATCATCGCCGCGCCGACGATCCCCAGGCCACCCGCCTCCGAGACAGCGGCGACCAGCTTGTGGCGGGAGACGCCGCCCATGCCGGCCAGGATAACCGGGTACTCGATGCCGAGGATGTCGCAGAGCTTTGTGCGCAGAGTGGGCTTGGCCATTGGGGCCTCCTTGTTTTGGTCTGCCGACGGTGTGCGAGGGGATTGTAGCCGACTTTAACGTTTACGGCAAGGGCAGGGCCTAACCCGCCCCCACCACCCCGCTGGCCGTACCTACTGTCACCGTCTCCCCGTGCTGGTTCTCGCACCAGACGTCGTACACGCGGCGGCGGAACGCACCCTCGTCTAGCTCCTCGTGCAGCGCCGCGCACGCCGTCAGCGTATCGCCGCAGAGGACGGGCCGCACGAACGCCAGCGATAGGTGGCCGTGCTGCAGCCAGCCTCTCTCGAACTTGTTCGTCATCATCTCCGAGACGTAATCCGCGGACATCAGACCCTGGGCCACGCTGTTGGCGTAGCCCTTCTTCTTCGCCAGCGCCGGGTCGGTGTGAATGGACTGGCGGCGCAGGGCGTTGGCGGAGTCCTCCGAGTAGGCGGTCATCTTCTCCTGCGTGAGCGTGCGCGAGGCCAGCTTCAGCTCAGCCTTTGGTGGCTTCGTCTTCGGCGGCCTCCTCGCCTCGTCCTTCGTCTCCACCTGCTCAGGGAACGCCATCGTCACCGTGGCGTGGGCGACCAGCAGGCCGGGGCCGTCGCGCCAGCTGACGGAGAACACGCACCAGCGGCGGCCGCGCCGCTCGTACTTGTCGACGAACTTCCCGTAGCCGACGACCTCGCGGTCCCCCCGCAGGGCGTTGCCGATCTCCAGCTCGAACTTGGAGTGCAGCGTAGCCGGCGGTATCGGCGCAATGGAGTCGATGAAGCGCAGGGTAGCGTTGCCCAGAATCGTCGGCGGCGCCACCGGCGGCCCCCAGGGCGACGCCTCGCGGTGCCAGGAGAAGCCGTTCTCGATCGCCTCCAGATAGCGCTCGATGCGCTCTCGCCACGGGTATTCCCAGGGGCCGTACTCGCGGTTCATCTCAATGCTGTTGTAGGAGAGGTCAGCCACGCCGCGATGATACGGGGCCAGCATCGCCAACGTCAAACGGAGACGGGGAGCGGTGCTATAATCGCCGCGTGAGCGCCCGTAAGAAGCCCCGACTCCTCCTGATAGATGGCTACGCCATCATCCACCGCTCCTTCTACGGCATGAGGGACGTGCCGCTAACCGTCCGCAGCACGGGCGAGACCGTGAGCGCAGTCTACGGCCTTGCCAACACCTTCATCACCGTGATGCAGGAGCTGCAGCCCACCCACGTCATCGTCGCCATGGACAAGGGCGATGAGACCTTTCGCCACAAGATATCGAAGGAGTACAAGGCCACGCGGGCCGCCATGCCGGATGACCTCCGCAGCCAGCTTGGCCGCTGCCGCCAGATGATCGAGACGTTCGGCTTTCCGATCTATGAGGACGGGGAGTTCGAGGCGGACGACCTGCTGGGCACGCTCTCGACCCAAGCCTCGGAGCAGGGCGTAGAGACGTACCTCGTGAGCCTGGACAGCGATATCGCCCAGCTCGTAGGGCCGGGGGTGCGCCTATGGATGTACCGCCCCTACCAGCGCGACTCCGTAATCTACGAGACCGCTGAACAGATCAAGGAGCGCTACGGCGTCCTGCCGGAGCAGATTCCGGACCTCAAGGCGCTCAAGGGCGACACATCGGACAATATCGCCGGCGTGCCCGGTGTCGGCGATAAGACCGCTGTGCGTCTCCTCGACCAGTTCGGCACCGTCGAGGAGCTGTACCAGCGGATCGATGAGGTGACGCCGCCTAAGCTCCAGGAGAAGCTGAAACAGCACGAGGAGCAGGCGCGGCAGGGTAAGTACTTGGCCACTATCGTCAGGGAGGTGCCGGCGAAGCTCGATCTGGACGCCGCTGAGCTCGCCACCCACTACGATCGGGAGCGCCTGCTGGAGCTGTTCCGGGAGCTGGGGTTCCGCAGCCTCATCAAGCGCCTCCCCGGGGGCCTGCCTCCGCTTAAGGCGGACGAAGCAGCGCCTGGCAGCGCCCCGACGGCCTCGGCAGCGGACGTCCAGGAGCGCTACCAGATAGTGGCCACCGAAGCCGAGCTGGAGTCGCTGGCGCAGCGGCTGTCCGCCTCAGGCGGATTCTCCTTCGCCTGCGAGACCGCTGGTAACCAGCCGATGACGGCGCGTCTGCTCGGCCTCTCCTTCGCCATGGAGCCGGGTGAGGCGTTCTACGTGCCCCTGGCCCACGCTGGCGACGGCTCTCTGGACGCCGCCTCCGTCCTGGGTCGCCTGAGTCCGCTGCTGGCGGACGAGAAGCTGGAGAAGGTGGGCCACAACCTGAAGTTCCACCAGGTGGTGCTGGCCCGCAACGCCGCGCCTGCCGGCGCGCCGGTCCTCTGGCCCAGGGGCCTCGCCTTCGACACCATGATCGCGTCGTTCCTCCTGGGCGAAGGCGGCGGCCCGCGCCCAGGCGAGGGTCGCCTCGGCCTCCCCTGGCTCGTCTCCCGCCGTCTCGGCATCGAGATGCGGGAGCGGTCGGAGCTCCTGGGTGGCAAGAAGCGCGGCGCCCAGATCGCCATGGACGAGGTGGACGCCGCCGTCATCGCCCCCTTCGCCTGCGCCGACGCCGACATGGCGGGCCGCCTGCGCGCCGTGCTGGAGCCGGACCTGGAGACCATGGGCATGACCGCCCTCTTCCGCGACATCGAGATGCCGCTGCTGTCCGTCCTCGCACGGATGGAGCTGAGCGGCGTCGCCATCGACGTGGGCGCGCTTCGTGAGCTCTCGGAGTCGCTGGCGGAGGAGATCGAGCGCATCGAAAAGGAGATATACAAGTCGGTTGGACATGAGTTCAACATCGCATCGCCCCAGCAGCTAAGCCACATCCTGTTCGAGGAGCTGCACCTGCCCACGACCCGCAAGCTCAAGACCGGCAGCTACACCACAGACGCCCAGGCGATGGAGGGGCTCCGCGGCCTGCACGAGGTGATCGACCACATCTACTCCTACCGCGAGCTCACCAAGCTGAAGTCGACCTACCTGGACACGCTGCCGGAGCTTGTCAACCCGGACACCAACCGGCTGCACACGGAGTTCAACCAGGCGGGCGCCGCCACCGGCCGATTGGCGTCCATCAACCCCAACCTCCAGAACATCCCCGTACGCACGGCCCGGGGCGAGCAGGTGCGGCGCGCGTTCGTCGCCCGCGACGTGGGGCCCGACCCGCACCTGCTCTCGGCGGACTACTCGCAGATCGAGCTGCGCATCATGGCCCACATCACGGAGGACCCGGCGCTGATGCAGGCGTTCGAGCGCGACGAGGACATCCACGCCGCTACCGCCTCGCAGGTGTTCGGCGTGTCGCTGGCCGAGGTCACGCCGCTGATGCGACGGCGCGCCAAGGTGTTCAACTTCGGCGTGCTGTACGGCCTCAGCGCCCACGGCCTCTCCCTGCGCGAGAGGATACCGCGCGAGGAGGCGGCGGAGTTCATCCAGACCTACTTCGAGAAGTACCCCGGCATCAAGCGCTACATGGAGGAGACGGCCCAGCGTACCCGCGATCTCGGCTACGCGGAGACGCTGTTCGGCCGGCGGCGCTACTTTCCGGAGATCAGCTCCGGCAACCACAACGTCCGCCAGGCGGCGGAGCGGGCGGCGATCAACATGCCGGTGCAGGGCACCGCCGCCGACATCATCAAGATCGCCATGAACCGCATCGACGCCGAAATGCAGCGACGCAAGCTCCGCAGCCTGATGACCCTCCAGATCCACGACGAGCTGATGTTTGAGTGTCCCGCCAAGGAGCTGGAGGAAGTGAGAGCGCTCGCAGTCGACATAATGCCCAAGTCTATAGAAATGAAGGTGCCGCTCAAGATCGACACCAAGGTCGGCAAGAACTGGGGCGAGATGGAGTACGGCGACTCGGACGTGGAGGAGATGGAGGGGTGAGCGATTGAACTGGGATGTCCTCCTGACGCTCGGCACGCTTCTGTTCATTCCAGGGTTGATGCTGACGTTGCTGAACAGAGAAGCGTACGTACCACGGTTGACCTCTGCCGTCAGCGTGGTCGGCCTGACCGTGATCATCGTCGCCTTGATCGGCGCCGGGTTGGTGCTGAGCCCTATCGTGTCGACGGTGATAGCCGTGATCTGGGTCTTCATCTTCGTGTTTCGTGGAAAGCGGAGCCCGTTCATCTAAACTCTTCTCCATGCCCGAACTCCCCGAAGTCGACATCCCGTTCGTCCTGCCTGCCCACCTCGGGCGCAGTCGCCCCCACACCGAAGGCCCGGCGATAACGGTTTGCTGGTTCCCTGGTTCTCTGGTTTAATCGCCCCATGCCTGAGCTCCCCGAGGTAGAGACCATCCGCCGCGACCTCACGTCCCGCATCGTCGGGCGTACCGTCGTCGAAGCCTGGGTGTCGCCGGACGCGCCCAGGCTCGTGCAGGACGAGACGCCGGACTCGTTCTGCCGCCGTCTGGCCGGGCGCGCCGTGCAGGAGCTGGACCGGCGGGGGAAGTACCTCCTGCTGCGGCTGGACCGCGGCCTCACCTGGATCGTTCACCTGCGCATGACCGGCGGCCTCATCTTGTCGGCCAGCCCACCCAAGGAAAGCGCCGAACGGCGCTTCCTGCGCGCCCGCTTCCGCCTGGACGATGGCGGCGAGCTCTGCTACGTGGACCTGCGCAAGCTGGGTACGATGTGGCTCGTAGAGGACGAGTCGTCGGTCGTCGGCAAGCTGGGGCCGGAGCCGTTGGGCGAGGCGTTC
>JADFKX010000231.1 GCA_022564695.1 Chloroflexota bacterium
CACCTACGCCACCTTCATAGCGCTGGGGGTGACACTGGCCCTGGACCTGATCCTCATCCCTACCCTCAAAATAGAGGGCGCCGCCATCGCCTCCTCAGTCGCCTACGTCGTCTCCCTGGCCGCCACCCTCTACTGGTATCGCCAGGTCTCCGGCGGCGGTGTGTGGGAAGCCCTGATCGTCCGCCCCAGCGACCGCCGTTTCTACGTCGAACTGTGGCACAAGCTGCGGGCACGGGCTCTCCCGGCCGATAAGAAAGACACCTAGGCCCTACGCCGCTGATCGTGCCTGGCCCGACGGGCCGAAAAACCCCTTCGATATGCTACGATTCGCGCTGGCGAGCTGGGAGTAGTGTAGAGGTAGGACTGCTAACGGATGCGTCGGCCCAGCGTTCTTACAGGTTGCAGATAGCGTAGTAGGAAAGGGCGAAAGGCATTGCCAGGGTTTAGCCGACGCAGCTTCATAAAAGGATCCGCGATCCTAGCCGCGGTCGGCCTGGTCAGCCACTGGGCAAAGCGCCTATGGGTACCGGGCGCGGTGGCCGATACGGGCCAGGTGGTGCGTACAGAGGACCTGCGACTGGGCGCCGGAGAGATGGCCGGGGGCTCTCTAAACGGTACCCAGATAGCCGATAGCAGGCTCAGCCTCGCCGCTTCCGGTTCGGGCGAATACATTTCGCCAAAGTTGCGCTCCAGCTTCCCAGCCACCCATGTCGGCCTCCACTGGCGCGGCAGCGCCCCCCAAGCAGTGTCCTTCTGGCTGCGCAGCTCCCCCGACGATACAGCCTGGAGCCAGTGGCAACCGGTGATTGTGGAGGTGGGCCACGGACGAGAGACTTTGCCTGAGACGTTCGGGGCGCTGATCCGGGTCAATGGCGCGAACTACTTTCAGTTCCGCACCCGCCTAGAGGGCGGCAGGGGCGATGCGGAAATCGAGTCAGTGACGCTGACGGCACTCAACACCGAGGACGGGCCTCTAGTCTCGTCGCTCGACGCAGTGACCTCGGCGATACCTTCCACGAAGCCCCTCACCTTCAGCCGCGAGGACTGGGGGGCCAACGAGGCGCTGCGCTTCGATGGCAGTGGCGAGATATGGCCCCGGGGCTACGTGCCGACCAAGAAGGTTGTGGTCCATCACACCGTCACCGGCGATTACTCTTCTCCGTCGGAGGCTCAGGCGGACGTGCGGGCCATCTACACCTACCACGCCCAGACCCTCGGTTGGGGCGACATCGGCTACAACTGGCTCATCGATAAGTTCGGCAACGCCTACGAAGGCCGTCGTGGCCGCGACGGCCCGGGCTACGATGGGCCCGGCGGCCGCGAGCTGGTGAGCGAGGGCGTGGTAGCGGGACACGCCCGCTCCTACAACCACGGGAGCAGCGGCGTCGCCATGCTTGGCACCTTCACAAGCGTCCCTCCCAGCAGCGAGGCGCTGTCCAAACTGACAGACGTCCTGGCCTGGGAGTGCAGCCGACACGGGATCAACCCCCAAACCTCGTCCGACTTCCTCAAGGCCAACGATAGCTGGCACCGCGGGCTGCCCAACGTCTGCGGCCACCGCGACACAATTGCCACAGCCTGCCCGGGGAACAGTCTGTACGCCCTTCTGCCCGGCCTACGCAACGACATCACCAGCCGCTTGGCCGGTTCCTCCGACTCTTCTGTGAGCATAACCTCAGCGCCCCCGCAGGGGACGCGCACGGACCGCAACGTCAGCTACGCCTGGCAGGGAAGCGGGGCCATAGACTACTCGCACTACCTGGAAGGCTGGTCCCTGGACAATGTGGGCGTGGTCTACTGGAGCGGCTTAAACGCGGCCCACGAGCCGGCATGGAGCCCCTGGACCACGGCCACGCAGGCCGCTTTCACGCTGCTACAGCCAGGGCACTACACGTTCCACGTGCGGGCCAGGGACTCACAGGGCCGGGTCAGCGCCTATTATGACCTCCGGACACTTCTGGCGGATGTCACCCCGGTCGCTATCGCCATGTCCCTGGACGCGCCCGCTGAGGGCTCTACCGTGCGGCAACCGTTCCTGGTGGCTGGCTGGGCCATCGACCAGGCGGTGACGAGTGGGACAGGGGTGGATGCGGTGCACGTGTACGCCTACCCCACCGACGCCTCGGGAACGCCGACGGGCGCGGCGCCTGCTTTCTTGGGGGCGGCGTCGCTCGGAGAATCGCGGGGGGACGTGGCAGCGGTGTTTGGCGAGCAGTTCACCAACTCGGGCTACGCGTTGAGCGCTACCGGCCTGGGCGGGGGCTTCTATCGCCTGGTGGTGTATGCGCGGAGCGCGACAACCGGGATGTGGAGTGCGGCGACCCGCCAGATCCAGGTGCCGTCGGCCGACACCGTCATGGACACGCCCAGCAGGGGCTCCACCGTGCGGCGGCCGTTCCTCGTGGCGGGCTGGGCCGTCGACCGGGCGGCCGCGAGCGGAACGGGTGTGGATGCGGTGCACGTGTACGCCTACCCCGCCGACGCGTCGGGAACGCCGACGG
>JADFKX010000064.1 GCA_022564695.1 Chloroflexota bacterium
GGAATTACATGATATAATAAATGTTTAACGCGTGAAATTAAAGGAGGGAATTCTAAATGACTCACAGCGCAAAAATCTTTGTTTCTATGCGGGATGGAGTCCTAGAGATATCGGGATCAGAAGAATTCGTCCGGGAACAACTCAAAAAATTTGATGATTTAATAATAAAACATCTATCGAATATGTCAATATCTGAACAGCCAAGCATTCCTTCTTCGCCTCAACCTGCACCCGAAGAGGGGGCTCAAGACGATGCATGGAAAGCGGTCAGTTATCACAATGTAATGGCCTTTGATCGGGATGGGATTAAAATTCTCAAGAACATTCCCGGTAAGTCTGGAGCTGAAAAAGCTGTCAACGCTGCACTTGTTTATTTGTATGCAAAAAATGTAAAGGGGCAAGAAGAGGCTTTGTTTAAGGAGATCCGTGAATTGTGTAAAGATCACGGATGTCTCGATTCTGCAAACTTTGCTTCGAATTTAAAATCTGAAAAGCAATACTTCATCATTAACGGGTCAGGTAAGAAACAGACGGCAAAGCTGACACGGCCTGGTAAAACGAAAGCTGCAGCCTTGGTTGAGGAGCTGAATTCTTAATCAGATGGGCGCACCACACGCTTCCCCGTTCGAGTTCAGCATGTAAGAATTCGTGTCCTATTTGCACTCCTGGACACGAGGTACTTAGTCTGTGCAGTAACGGTCCGCCTCGTGATGATCAATGCAGCTGCTATCGAACTTTGACTGAATTTCGGTACGCCCCCCATAGGATGCAGTATGAATTTGATGTAATGTTAGATTTACTTCCTAATTTCCTTGTGGAGACCAACATGAAAGATGAGGAAAAAAAGGAAAAGCAACTCAGCGGTGAACTGTCAGAGAACCATCGGCGGATTAGGAAACCTGAAGTGCTAGAAACCGAATACAAGCGGGCAGAGGAGACGTCACACGAAAGCGAGAAGCGATTTCGCACGATTTTTGAACATTCCAACGATGCGATCATTGTCATTGATGCGGTCCAGGATGAAATTCTCGATGTTAACTCGAAGGCAAGCAAGATGCTCGGATACTCCCGCGAAGAACTTTTAACCATGCCGATTTCCGCGATTCATCCGCAAGAGATGTCCAGGCTGCTGGCGACAAGGTTATCGCGGGCAGTGATACGCCAGCCGCCATTGAAGTGACGCCGGAGACAAGGAGATATCTGGAAGTTGCCGGACAGGACGCCAACTTGGCCCTTGTTCAATTACGTATCGAGATTGAACGCCGATTGCGCAAGGTCGCTGAGAAACATGGGGTCGATGACTCACGGCGGTCACTGCTGTCTCTCGTCCGTGATCTCCAGAGGCGGGACATTGTCACGGGTATGTCGATGATGGGCCTGCAAGAGCTAATAATGTTCGGTAATCAGGCCGCACACGGCGCCACAGTTGACCCTCGCGCAGCGGGCTGGGCGTTAGAGGCGGCACCCGAGATCCTGGGGGCACTGGACGCCATGCTGGAAGACTAACACCTAAGAGGTCGAGAATGGAAAGAGAAGAACTGATTGAGCACGCCAGGCGAATCTTGAGTTCGATCGGGCAAGAAAGCGGGGCTGGCGCCTATGCTCAAGTTTGCGAGTTGTTAAGAACTTATGCCGGACCAAAGAGCTCTTTCTTAGAAACTTTGAAAACCTTCGAGCGTCGTTCAGGCACGGCCAGCGTCCTTGCTCATCATACTGCTGTTGTTCTGCAAAGCTTCATTGACTATCTGGAGGCTGGCCTGCTGGAGAAAGTCTCCCCGGAGCGGCAAGCGCAGCTGGATGTTGTCTCTGATTTCTTGGAGCAGGCCAACGCGCTGCTGGAATCGAAGGAGGTACACCCAGCAGGGGCAGCTGTCCTGATTGGCGCGACTCTCGAGGAGTTCCTGCGGACGTGGGCCGAGGCGGCTGAGCTTCCGTTGGGCAACCGGAAGCCTGGTCTCGAAGCGTACACGCACCTGCTACGAGACGCCGATCTCATCACAAAGCAGGATGCAAAGGATATCACGTCGTGGGGCGGCATCCGCAATCATGCGGCTCACGGCGAGTGGGAAGTGGTGTCAGATAAAAACCGTATTCGGCTGATGTTGGAGGGAGTGAACCTATTCATGCGGAAGTACGAGCAAGGCCAAGGACAATAGGGGGCGGGGGACGGCGCACCCGAAGAACCCACCCCTACTCACCCGGCGTAGACTAATGAGTGGGGGCGGCGTATCATGTCGCAATATCAGTCGTGTACTAGAAGGAGAGTGGAATGCCACAGATGCCGCCCCTCAACGATGAGGGTCTGAAGGAGATGCTGAGCCAGCCGCTGGTGGGGAAGCTGGCGACACAGTCGCCTAAGGGGGAGCTTCGGATATCGCCGATGTGGTTCATGGCCAAGGACGACGGTTCGATCATGATGAACACGTGGGAGGACACGGGCCCGGTGAGGAACCTGAAGCGGAACCCGAAGTGCTCCCTGCTGATCGACACGACGGAATTCCCGTACACCGGGGTGCACTACTGGGGCACGGCGTCGATTGAGGGGCCGGAGAACGACGTGGGCGGCATGGCCAAGATGTTCGCGCCGTACAGGGGCGGCGAGGAGGCCGCGACGGAGTACGCGAAGCAGCTCATCGGCTGGGGCAAGCGAGTGTACATCCGGTTTACGCCGGCGCGTAAGACGACCTGGGACTTCCGGCAGGGGTAGGGGCCACAGGCCGCGCGGGCGACCCATGCATGGGTCGCCCCTACGAGGGCAGGGCGGTGAGGCCGCTCGTCCTACGAGAGCCTCAGGACGAGCGGAGGCGGGCGAGCAGTGGGTCGCCCCCTACGGCCAGGCAGGGCTAGGGCCCTGCCCTACGGTACGGGTTGTGCCCTACGCGTCCAGCTGTTTGAGGCGAGCCTCGGCCTCACGGACGGCGGAGTGGAAGGCGCCGCGAGCCATGAGGGAGGGTTCGGCTTCGATGCGGGCGGCGAAGAGGTCGCGCCAGAGCTGCCAGGCGTCGCGGTTATCGGGGTCGCCCTTGCGGACGAAGTCTGTAATGTGGCAGGCGATCTGGAGGTCGCCGGCGTCGCGTAGGGCGCGGGCGCGGGCGAGCAAGGGCTCGGCGCCACAGACGCCGACGAGCTCGCGAGCGATGTCGCCGGAGTGGGCGGGGAGGATGTCGGCGGGGTCGCCGCTGTACCAGCCGCCGTAGAGGCGGTAGACGTTGCGGGCGATGAACTCCGGGTGGTCGTAGATGGGGCGCAGCCAGGGCTTGTCCGTGGACGGGTAGTCGATCTCGCGGAGGATGTCCTCCAGCCACTTGCCCTCGTTCATCTTGGCGACGACCTGATCGTGGATAGAGCGGAGGAAGGCGGCGGTGGTCAGCAACGCGTCCTGGATGCGGTCCTCGCCGGAGAGGGCGGGGCCGTGGCCGGGGAGGAGGTGCAGGGGGCGGAGGGCGGCCATCGCCTGGAGGGCCTGAGCCCATTCGAGGGCGTAGCGCTGGACTTTGTAGGGGTTGCCAGCGTTGGGTGAGGACCAGACGAAGGTGTCGCCGGTGCAGAGGACGCGGCGGGCGGGGCACCAGACCCAGGTCTCGTCGTCCGTCTCGCCGCGGGAGTGGTAGAGCTCGAAGCGCTCGCCGCCGACGGTAGTGACGAGGGCGTCGGAGTAGACTTCGTCCGGGTAGACGAGGTTAGCGTCGGAGAAGGGGCTGGCAGTCTCCGGCAGGTTGAACTGGACGCGGTTGATGAAGTCGTTCTGGGGAGCCATGAGGCGGTAGCGGTCGAAGCGGGCTGGGAGGTCACGGTGGGCGAGGATGCGGGGGCGGGGGTGGCCGCGGGCCCGGGCATCGGCGAGGAAGGTCTCGGCGCCGGTGGTGTGGTCGATGTGGCCGTGGGTGTAGACGATCGTCTCTATGGGGGCCTGCGAGTAGTTGGAGCGCAGGTCGTCGAGGGCGCGGGGGGCGACCTGGGCGATGGTGGTATCGACGAGGAGGATGCGATCGTCGCAGAGGAAGGCGGTGCAGGTACCGAAGGAGGGGAGGAAGACGACGCCATCGGCGATCAGCTGGGAGGGGCCGCGGTAGAAGAAGGCGGCCTGTTCGACGGACTGGCGGTCTTCGGGGGCGGTGGTCATGTTCGGCCTCCTTGGGGGCGGGCTTGCTAGCGGGCATTATACCGCGCCCAGGGGCCCGTTCAAGCGATCCGTAGGCCAGCAAGGGTAGGCTGAGCCTGACCCCCTATCTAAAGCCGCGAGGCTGTGGCTAGTAGTCTTCGGCCAGGTAATCGAGGCCCAGGGGCCAGGCGCCGGCGTAGAGGGGGGAGGTGCGCATGAGCATACCGAAGGCGACCATGGGCGCCACGACGTTATAGAGCCACAGGTAGTAGAGCATCGCTATCTCCAAGAATGGCCTATTGTTCAGTAATAGAGACGCGTGGGGTGATGGTGTGTTGCAAGGCAGTCGAGTTTCGGCTATCCGGGCGTAGGCAGAGGTAGCGATGTGGCGAGAGGCATCAAGAAACGGTAACGGTAGCCTATTTAATGTAAGGCACAAGGTTGGCAAGATGGGGGTTGGGTGTATAATTTACGCAAGTGCTTATGGCAAGGATACGGACAGCCGTATTATCTCGCTACGTGCGCGAGCCGCTGGTTATGGCGGTAGCGTACCTCCTGTACTATCTGGTACGCAATCACGCGGCGGAGCAGACGGTGGCCGCGTTCACGAACGCGGGACAGGTGATCCGCCTGGAACGCGACCTGGGCATATTCCGCGAGCTATCCCTGCAGGCGGCCACCCTGCCTTACGAGGTGCTCACTCATCTGTTCAACGTCATCTACTTCTACGGTCACTTCCCACTCATCATCGTCGTGGGGGCGTGGCTGTTCTGGAAGAACCCACCGCTGTACAGCCTGATCCGAAACGCGTTCCTGGCCTCCGGCGCGATTGCGCTGGTGGTGTTCGTGCTGTTCCCGGTGGCGCCACCGCGACTCATCGGCGCGGGGTTCATCGACACGCTGCAGTACACGATCGCCCTGACGTATAACAATTCGCCGGGTGTAAACGAGTTCGCGGCTGTGCCCAGCATGCACGTGGGTTGGAACCTGCTGCTGGCGCTGGGGCTGTTCCTCTCCGTACGCAACCCGATTCTGCGCGGGCTGGCGCTGCTGTTGCCGCCGGCGATGATCCTCTCCACGGTGGTCACCGGCAATCACTATCTGGTGGACGCACCGCTGGGGATCATAGTGGCGCTATTCGGCCTGGTCATCGCACTGGCCTTACGAAGCTACTGGCCGCAGATAGAGCGCCGCCTGCCTTCGTGGCTACGCGAACTGGACAAGCCACCGGCCAGAGCCGAACCTGCCTGACGGTAGGCAGGCCTCGAGTCTAGCTGCCGTAGTCCGTCTCCACCCTCTCGCCTGAACTTAGCCGCTTACGCCAGGCTCGCTTCAGCCAGCATGACGGTGTTGGACAGGAGCATCGCGACCGTCATGGGTCCGACGCCGCCGGGGACAGGCGTGATGGCGCCGGCGACAGCCGACACGCCCTGGAAGTCCACATCACCGACGAGGCGGCGGCCGCTCTTGCGGGAGGGGTCAGGCACCCAGTTGTTGCCCACGTCGATGACGACGGCGCCGGGCTTCACCATATCGGCGGTGATGGCGGCCGGCGAGCCCATGGCGGCGACGAGTATGTCGGCCTGGCGGGTGAAATCGGTCAGGTTGGGCGTCGCGGTGTGGCAGATCGTGACCGTAGCGTTGGCGCGGGGGTTTTTTTGCATGAGGATGCCGGCCAGGGGCTTGCCGACGATGTTGGAGCGTCCGCAGACGACGACGTGCTTGCCCTCAGGCGGGTTGCCGCTGCGGTGAAGCAGCTCGACGACGCCGGCGGGGGTGGCGGGGTGGGGACAGGGCTCGCCCCGCAGCAAGCGGCCCAGGTTCACGGCTGTGATGCCATCGACGTCCTTGGTGGGATCGATGGCGTTGACGACGGCTGACTCGTCCAGGTTGGGCGGCAGCGGCAGCTGTACGAGCACGGCATGGAAGCGGCTGTCCTCCTCCGCATCGATGATGCGAGAGATGAGCTGCTCCTGGGAGACGGAGTCGCTGAAGTGAAACATCTCGGAATAGATGCCGGCATCCTCGGCTGCGTCACCCTTGGAGCGGACGTAGGAGATGGAGGAGGGGTTCTCGCCGACGAGGACGAAGGCGAGGCCGGGGGTGAGGCCGCGCTCCGCCAGCTTGCGGGCGCGTTCGGTTACCTCGGCTCGGACCTGCGCGGCGATAGCGCGGCCATCGATGATTTGGGCGGACCCTTGGGCTTCGCTCAGGACAGGCATGCGGGGACATGATAACGCAACGGCATCGCCGCTGTCCCAGAGCATACTCGTCAACCGACGACGTTAGCGACGCGGGTAAAGGCGCCTACGATATAATGGCGCGTAGCCGCCGCCCGCGCCGAGGAGGAGTACGATGGTTCGCCAGCTAGAGCACGAACAGCTGCATCACGACTCGTCGCCGATGACCGGAGAGCGGTTCTCCAAGCTGGTTGAGGCGATGAAGCGACGCGAGGAGCGCGCCCCTAATGTTGGGGATGAGGCGCCGGACTTCGAGCTGCCTGTCCTGGATGGGAAGGGCGCCACGGTGCGGCTGTCGGAGCTGCGGGGCAGGCCCGTCGCGCTGATCTTCGGTTCGTATACCTGACCGCCGTTCCGACACCAGGTGGGTCGCCTGGAGGAGATGCACCAGCGGTACGGTGAGGCGGTGTCGTTCTTCGTGGTGTACATCCAGGAGGCGCACACCACGGACGGCTGGCAGGTGCCGGACAACGAGCGTGAGGCGATCTTGTTCGAGCAGCCAAAGTCGGCTGCGGAGCGAGAGGCGGTGGCGGCGGCGTGCATGGTGGGCCAGAAGGTTTCGATTCCCACGCTGATCGACGAGATGACGAACGAGGTGGACCGGGCGTACGCAGCGCTGCCGGACCGGCTGTACCTCATCGACGCGGAGGGACGGATCGCCTACAAGAGCGGGCCGGGCCCGATGGGGTTCAAGCCGCAGGAGCTGGAGGCGGCGATAGGGGAAGCGGCCGAACCAGGCAGAGAGAGGCGGGACTAGGCCATGGCAGACGCAGCGAAGACCCTAGTAGGGCCGGTGGCCGCGCTGTGGCGGTATCCCGTCAAATCGATGATGGGGGAGGAGCTGAGCGGCTCCGACATCACGGAGCATGGGCTGGTGGGGGACCGCGCCTACGCCCTCATCGACACGTCCAGCGGTAAGGTGGCTAGCGCAAAAGCGCCGCGCAAGTGGGGCAAGCTGTTCGAGTTCCGGGCTGCTTACGAAGGGGCGCCACGCGCGGGCGCAAAGCTCCCTCCCGTCCGAATCACCTTTCCGGACGGAACGACGGCGACGAGCGAAGAGCCGATCATAGAACGAAGGCTGTCAGGCGTGTTCGGTCGCGATGTGAAGCTGGCGTCCGAGCCGCCGTCAGAGGCGAAGTACGAGTCGGTGCCGATAGGTAGCACCCCGGCGGACCCCGACGGGCCCACGGTCGACTACCCCTCTAACGGGTTCTTCGACCTGGGGGCGATCCACCTGCTGACAACGGCGAGCATCGAGCGGCTGCGGGAGCTGTACCCGCAGGGCCGGTTTGAGGTGCGCCGGTTCCGCCCGAACATCGTGGTGCAGACGCCGGAAGACGAGCGGGGGTTCGTGGAGAACGACTGGCCAGGGAAGACGCTGGCGATCGGCGATAAGGTGTGCATTCGGGTCATGTCGCCGACCATCCGGTGCGTGATGACGACGCTGGCGCAGGGGGAGCTACCGGCGGACGCGGGCATCCTGCGGACGGCGGCCCAGCACAACCAGGCGAACGTGGGGATCTATGCGCTGGTGGTACAGGGCGGGACGGTGCGGCTGGGGGACGAGGTGAGGGTATTGTGAACGACGGGGAAAGGACCGATGGATGAGCGAAACGACGGAGGTGACGCTCAAACAGGATATCGAGAACGTGGACTGGCAGGCGCTGGCGGACGTGTACGGCGAGACGCTGGGGCCGGAAGACCCGGCGCAGCTTAAGCGCACGTGGACCCGGAGCTACGCGACGGTGCTCGCGTACGCGGAGGGCCGGCTTGTGGGGGCGGCGCGGGCGATCTCGGACGGGGAGCGTGAGGCGCTGATCGTTGGGGTGGTGGTGCTGCCGGCGTACCAGCGCAAGGGAATCGGCTCGCGAATGATGGCGGCTCTGACGGAGACGGTGCAGGGGACGGCGATCCTGCTCACGTGCGAGGAGGACGAGAACGTGCCGTTCTACGAGAAGGCGGGATTCCGCGCGCACAAACGGGTGATGGCGCTGGGGTACCGTGGCGGGTATGCGGAGTGAGGGGCGGGAGCATCTGCTAAACTCTTGACATGGCTGAGCGATCTTCCATTGAGTGGACTGAGGCCACCTGGAACCCCATGACGGGCTGCACCAAGGTCAGCCCAGGGTGTGCTCATTGCTACGCGGAGACGTTTGCGGAGCGCTTCAGGGGCGTGCCGGGGCATCCGTACGAGCGGGGATTTGACTTGCAGCTGCGGCCCGAGCGGCTGGAGCAGCCTCTCAAGTGGGCTCAGCCGCGGATGATCTTTGTCAACTCGATGAGCGATATGTTCCACGAGGACATCCCTTTGCCGTACATTCGGGAGGTCTTCAAGGTCATGCGGAAGGCAAAGTGGCACACCTTCCAGATACTTACAAAGCGCTCCCAAAGGCTGGCCGAAATAGCGCCCACGCTGCGCTGGCCGGATAATGTGTGGATGGGCGTTTCGGTGGAGAACCGGCGATGGACAAGCAGGATAGATGACCTTCGAAACGTGCCCGCTAGGGTGCGCTTCCTGTCTTGCGAGCCGCTGCTAGGGCCACTTCGCCTCGACCTGAGGGACATCGGATGGGTGATCGTTGGCGGCGAGAGCGGGGCGCGCGCACGCCCGATGAAGCCGGAATGGGCGCGCGACATACGTCAGCAGTGCAAAGACGCAGGCGTGGCGTTCTTCTTCAAGCAATGGGGCGCGCACAACGAGGCCGGCGAGCGGGTTGGCAAGGGGAAAGCAGGGCGGGAGCTTGACGGGCGAGTGTGGGGAGCTATGCCGGTGTCAACGGCGTGAAGCTAACGATAATATGGTCTGCGAGTGACCCCTTAGGGCGATGTTCGGCATCGCGGGAGCAGGTGACTTTCCCCTGGTCCTCAAGCCGCCTTATAGCCTCCTTGTAGTTCGGCATGATGAAGTCCGTTCCAACGTTATGCTTGTCGAAGATCGCCTTAACACTGAGGGATTGACCAGCGAATCTGACCAGTAAGTCGTCCATCAGCCAATCAAGCGGCCTCTCGTAGTCAAGCAGCAGTTGTATACCTGCGGACTGCTGTATGTGCTCAAACCGTGAAACACCATCCTGGTCCACGAGGCCACGCTTCGCCATGATCTCTTTCATTATGCCGTACCCTAGCTCGTGCTTGGACACGAAGTTTATCGAATGGCTCAGTCTCCCGTCCGCCCTCCTGAACCTGAATGACACCAGATACGACGCGCCCATCTCATGAAGCGCGTCTTCTATCGCTCGATGTACTGCTACTTCCCTCTGCCTCGGACGCATACCGGCGACGTTCTTGCGGAGGGACGCTAACCGCACGCTACCGAAGAGTGCCTCCATCCGATGCCGCACGCGTGGATTGTTGATGCCCATGTTTATCCGGTTGTCGTTGAAGAAGAAGACAACTTCGCACGCCCAATCCTTTATCATGGCGTGAATCAGATCCATGGACAGTCCCTTATACCCCCAGGGATCTATGAAGCTGATCGCCGGGATCGTTCTAATCTCAGCGAAGCGCTCGACGAGTTCCTGCACGTCTCCCGTGATGACCTGGGGATTGTGCTTCAGCGCGTTTACGCCCGGAAGCCTGTCAATCTCGGCCTGAAGAGATTGGGTGTAGTCCGGATTCTTGTCGTTAAACACCGACACAAGGCGAGAGGCGATATTCGGGTTCTTGACCGCGGTCTCTAGAAGCAGGAGAGGCGTAGACTTCTGACCCTT
>JADFKX010000065.1 GCA_022564695.1 Chloroflexota bacterium
GGACGGCACGCTCAAACGCTACGGGATGCTCCTCTTCGGCCTGTCCGGGACCGGAAAGACCACCCATTCCTGTCACGACCATGGTCTGAACAGGGATGGTGAAGGGATAGAGATCCTTCAGGACGACATCGTATTTCTGCGCCAGGACGGCTCCGCCCTGGGCACTGAGCAGGGTTTTTACCTGAAAACAGAAGGGATCAGTTCGGAGAATCAGTTCCTCATCCACAAGGCCCTCACCTCACCGCAAGCCTCGTTTGAGAACGTGATGGTGGACGACGAGGGTAACGTCGACTTTGCCAACCTTACCCTGGGCAGCAACGGGCGCGCCGTTATCCCTAGACAGACGCTGGCTCCTCACATCTCACGAGACATCAACCTGCCTCCGATGAGCGAGCTGGACGGGCTCATAATAGCCTTCATCACCCGCAGGATGACGGTCCTTCCCATCGTCTCCAGGTTGAGCCCGCCGCAGGCGGCCGCCGCCTTCATGCTGGGAGAGAGCATTGAGACCAGCGCCGGCGACCCCAGGCGGGCCGGACAATCTGTGCGGGTGGTGGGCACCAACCCCTTCATCATCGGCGACCAGGCCGAGCACGGTAACTGGTTCTACGAGTTCCTCAAAGCCAACGAAGGGAAGATACAGAGCTATATCCTGAACACAGGCGGCGTAGGCGAGATCAGTGAACGTGACGCCGAGGGGCGGCCTGTCACCAGACAGAAGACGCTTCGCGTGGCCATTTCAGAGATGGCCGCCATAATCAGGGGAGTCGCCGGCGGCACGATCGGATGGGAGAAAGAGGCGAAGTTCGGCACCCTTGTACCGGCGTCCGTGGACGGGCTTGATATGGGCAAGTTCCGCCTGGACAAGTTCTACAGCCGGGAGCAGGCGGACGAGTACGTAACGCAGCTAAAGGAAGAGCGAAGGGAGTGGCTGGCGCGCTTTCCGGAGTTGAGCCGGGAGATCGCTGAAGCGCTACCGTAGCTACATCCCAGCGCTCGCGGCATCCAGGGCCGCCAGCTCGTCGGCGCCGAGGCGCAGCTCCGGGGCGGGCAGCAGGTCTGCGAGCTGCTCGGGAGTGTTCGCGCCGATGATCGGCGCCGTAACCGCAGGCTTCGAGAGCAGCCAGGCGAGGGCTACGGCGGCGGCGTGCGTATCGTGCGCCTTCGCCACCGCATCAAGCGCATCGACCACGGCGAAACCCCGTTCCGTCATGTAGCGCTTCGCGCTCTCCGCTCGCTGGCTGTCAGGCATCGTCTGCCCCCGCCGGTACTTCCCCGTGAGGAAGCCGCCCGCGAGCGGGCTGTAGGGGATGACGCCAATCTCCTCTCGCTCGCACAGGGCCGCGAGCGCGTCCTCGAACTCGGCGCGATGGACAAGGTTGTAGTGCGGCTGCAGAGAGACGAAGCGGGCCAGCGCTTTTTCGCCGGCGACCCTGCGCGCCTCCTCGAGCTGCGCCACCGTGTAGTTCGAGGCGCCGACGTAGCGCACCTTGCCTGAGGCGATCAGCTCACTGAAGACGGAGAGCGTCTCCTCAATCGGAATATCCTCGTCCGGCCAGTGGCACTGGTACAGGTCTATCGTCTCCACCTGCAGGCGGCGCAGGCTGTCCTCAACCGCGCGCTGGATGTGTGGGCGGCTCAGCCCCTCACCGTCGGGGCCCTCCCACATGCGGGCGCGCGCTTTCGTCGCGACGATCAGGCGCCCGCGGTTGCGCCGTGCCTTCATCCAACGCCCGATGATCTCCTCAGACACGCCGCCCGGGTTGCCGGGTGCCCACTGGCTGTACATGTCGGCGCTGTCTAGGAAATTGCCGCCGGCCTCTACGAACGCGTCCATGACGGCGAACGACGCGCTTTCGTCAGCGGTCCAGCCGAACTGCATCGTGCCCAGACAGAGGGACGATACGTGGAGATCAGTTACACCGAGCCTGCGCGATCTCAAAGCCTGCGAAGTCACCACCACATCATATCGTCCAGCGCCTCGCCATCGCCAGCCCGCGGCGGGCTAGTCCAGAGGTTGGTAGCCAGATACTTCCAGCCGCCATCGGCGAATAGGAGCACAATATCGCCGCGAGGAAGGCGCTGAGCCACCTTACGGGCGGCGTGTAGCACGGCGCCGGAGGAGACGCCGGCGAAGATAGCCTCTCGGCGCATCACCTCCGCGGCGGCGCGGAAGGCGTGGCCGCTGCTGACCAATATCTTGCCGTCCAAGAAGTCGAGGTCGAGGATGGGCGGGATGAACCCCTCGGCCAGGCTCCTGAGCCCCTGGAGCTGGTTGCCGGGATGCGGCTCAACAGCGATGACCTGCGTTGCGGAGTTCGCTTCTTTCAGTCGCCGACCGACACCCATGAGAGTGCCGCCGGTGCCCAGACCGGCGATGAACACGTCTACTCTGGGGAGGTTATCGAGTATCTCGGGCCCAGTCGTATCGTAGTGCGCCTGGGTGTTCATAGGATCGGCGAACTGATCGAGGAGGAGCTCGCCCTCTCGCTGGGCGAATCCCTGCGCAAGATCAATAGCCTTCCGCATCCCCTGCTCGGCCGGCACCCACTCGACCGTGGCGCCGTACGCCGATAGCGTGCGCGGTATCTCATCAGCGATGTTCTGTGGCATGACGACGCGAACCCTGTAGCCGCGGACGCGTCCGACCAGGGCGAATGCGATGCCGGTATTGCCGGTGGACGCGACGACGATCGCGCCGCCGGGTCGCAGGCGTCCCGATCGTTCCGCGGCCAGCACCATCCGTAGCGCGATGCGATCCTTGACGCTGCCGCTGGGGTTCTGCCCCTCAAGCTTGGCGAAGAGGCGCACGCCCGGCTTGGGGCTGCAGTTGCGCAGCTCTACCAGCGGCGTGCGACCGATAGCATGCAGGATGTCGTCGTTTAGCATGGTCTTCTCCTCGCGAAGTCTATCCGATCATCGCGGGCGATTACCAGTGGATGTTGCGGCGGCGGGCGTAATGTCGGAGACTACCACTCGCAGGCTCGCGGACTCCACTGGCAAGAAAGGAACGGACACATGAACCCGGAGGGCAAGGTAGCGTTGGTCACGGGGGGCAGCTCCGGCATCGGCAGGGCGACGGCCCTCCTCCTGGCAGAGGCGGGAGCATCGGTCGTCGTCGCCGACATCGACGGTGACGGGGGCGCCGAGACCGTATCGCTCGTCGAGCAGGCGGGCGGCAAGGCGGCGTTCGTCGAGAGCGACACCACCAGGCGGGAGGAGCTTGAGCGCATGGTGGCGTTCGCCGAAGAGACGTACGGGGGGTTGGACATCCTGCACAACAACGCCGGCATCGGCCTTCCCCCACCCCGCTTCCCGGAGACGCCGCCGGAGCGATGGGAGATCGCCCTCACCGTTAACCTGTGGGCGGTCATCGCCGGGACCCAGGCCGCGGTGCCGGCGATGCGCCGTCGCGGTGGCGGCGTGATCGTCAGCACCGCCTCCATGGCGGGGATCATCCAGTACCAGCCTGACCCCATCTACGCCGCGGCCAAGCACGGCATCGTCGGGCTGACGCGGGCGCTGGTATTCCTGAAGGCGGAGGCGAACATACGCGTGAACTGCGTCTGCCCCGGGGTGGTGGACACACCTATGCTGACCAAGCTGATGCCGGAGATGACGGCGGAACAGCGGGCCCAGCGTGATGCTATGGTGAGCCAGATGCCTCTCATCCCGCCCCGCGAGATCGCGGAGGCGGTGCTGGAGTTCGTACGCGACGATTCGCTAGCGGGCGAGGCGATGGGGATCATGTACGGGCGGCCGCGCAAGCTGATCCCCCCCGCCGTCACCTTCTCCCGCGACCCCGCCCAGCGTATGCCGAACTAGCGTCGGCGCCGATAGAAAGGAGCAGACATGGTCGCCTGTGTGCACGTGGCGAAGATCCTCCCGGGGAAGAAGGAGGAGTTCATGCAGCAGCTCAAGGAGGGGTTCGAGACGGGCCGGGAGGCGCTGCGTTCCTTCGGCTTCACGCGCATCGTCTCCTTCACTACGCCGGAGGTTGTCGGCGACGATCACGCCCTGCTTGTGACGGTGTACGAGGCCGAAGACCCCTCGGTGGTGGAGCGGTTCTACAAGCTGGAGCCGGTCCTGCAGCAGGAGGCGCGGGCCCACGGCGTCCTCGTCGCCCCGCACGACCACGAGGCGGTGCCGAAGAACGTGGCGTTCGTGGACATGGACCTGACATCCTGATGAGAGGAGCACACGATGGGTAAACTAGACGGCAAGGTGGCGATCGTCACCGGGGCCAGCCGCGGCATCGGCGCCGAGATCGCGAGGCTGTTCGCGGCGGAGGGCGCCAAAGTGATCTGCGCCGCGCGCACGCTGCGAGAGGGCGACCACCCGCTGGAGGGCTCGCTGGAGCGGACGGTGGCGGAGATCCAGACGGCGGGCGGCGAGGCCATGCCCGTGGCCGTGAACATCTCCGAGCCAACGGAGTGCGAGAAGCTGGTCCAGGCGGCGCGCGACACCTATGGCAGGGTGGACGTGCTGGTCAACAACGCCGCCCTCACCTACTTCGTTCCCGTGAAAGACTACGCCCTCAACCGCTGGATGCGCTCCTGGGCGGTGAACCTCCACGCCCCGTTCATCCTCAGCCAGCTTGTGCTGGCGGAGATGATCGAGCGCCGGAGCGGCAGCATCGTCAACATCTCCTCCGGCGCCGCCATCGGGCCCGGCCGCGGGCCGTACCCGGAGCCCGATGGAGTCGGCAGCACCTGCTACGGGGCGGAGAAGGCGGCGCTGGAGCGGTTCAGCCAGGGGCTGGCGATGGAGGTGTACCAGTACGGCGTCTCCGTCACCTGCGTCTCCCCCTCGCTTGTGGTGCCCACGCCGGGGACGGTTCACCACCGCCTGGTCACCGGCCTGGACGACCCCAGCGGCGAGCGGCCGGAGCTTATGGCGAAGGCGGTGCTGCTGCTGGCAACGGAGCCGCTGGACAAGGTGACGGGCCGGGTGGCGTACAGCCAGCTCATCCTCAAGGAGTACGGCCTGATCCCGGAAGCAAAGGGGATCGGCGTAGACCCGGAGCTGCCCGCCGGCAGCGGCTACAGCCGGATGTAAGGGCCGCAGGCCCCCTTTTTGCTTTGACGGATTCCGGCGGCGGCGCTATGATTGCGGCACCATAGGGAAGGGCCAACTCACATGGAACAGCAGATACGCTTCTGCACCGCCTCCGACGGCGTTAGCATCGCCTACGCCACCGTAGGCAAAGGGCCGCCGCTCGTTAAAGCGGCCAACTGGCTGAACCACTTGGAGTTCGATTGGGAGAGCCCCATCTGGGGGCATCTGATGCGCGGTCTCGCCGAGAACCGCCTGCTGGTCCGATACGACGAGCGAGGCACCGGTCTATCCGACCGTCAGGTCGAAGATACGTCCTTTGAAAGATGGGTGAGCGACCTAGGGGCAGTGGTCGACGCTGCTGGTCTGGATCGCTTCGCGCTCTTGGGGATATCGCAAGGAGGCCCGGTAGCCATCGCCTATGCGATCCAGAACCCGGAGCGCGTCAGCCACCTCATCCTCTACGGGACGTACGCTAGGTTCCCGCGTCTTCCTAAGACCCCGGAAGAGGTTGAAGAGGCCCAGGCCCTCCTGATCCTCATGCGTCAGGGATGGGGACAGGACAACCCCGCTTACCGTCACATCTTTACCAACATCTTCCTTCCCAACGGCACGGCGGAGCAGATGCGGTGGTTCGCTGACGTTGAGCGCAAGTCCGCCTCACCCGAAATGGCCATCAAGATCATGACCGAGTTTGCTCGTATAGACGTCACAGAGATAGCCCCGCGAATCAGCATGCCCACGCTGATACTTCATTGCCGCGACGACCAGGCCTGCCCTTTTTCCGCGGGACGCGAGCTGGCCGCGCTCGTCCCCGGAGCGCGCTTCGTCCCGATGGAAGGAAGCAACCATCTGTTCCTGGAAGGCGACCCTGCCCGGGAGGTGTTTCTCCGAGAAGTCAACGCCTTTCTGCTCGAGGGACAAGCCGCCACGGCAGCCCCATCCGGCCTCGTCACCATCCTTTTCACCGACATGGAGGGCTCCACCGCCCTCACCCAGCGCCTGGGCGACGCCGGGGCCCAGGAGTTGCTGCGCGCCCACAACTCCATCGTCCGAGACGCCCTCAAGGCCCAGGACGGCGCCGAGATCAAGCACACCGGCGACGGCATCATGGCCTCCTTCCCCACCGCCAGCAAGGCGCTGGCCTGCGCCACTGCCATCCAGACCGCGTTCGCCGAGCGCAACGAGACGGCTGAGGAGCCGATAAACGTGCGCATCGGCCTCAACGCCGGCGAGCCCGTCGCAGAGGACGAGGACCTGTTCGGCACCGCCGTCCAGCTCGCCGCCCGCGTCTGCGCCCACGCCGAGCCGGGCCAGGTGCTCGCCTCCAACGTGGTGCGGGAGCTCTCCGCCGGCAAGGGATTCCTCTTCTCGGACCAGGGTGACGTCGTCCTGCGGGGGTTCGAGGACCCGGTGCGGCTGTACGAGGTGCGCGGGGCCTGATTCCAGCGCGGGTCAGGCTTAAGCCTGATCCACCGGCTGCAGACGTCCTTACTTGACGCCGAGAGCGTCAATAGGCTACCTTACCCTAACCTGGACGTACGCGTTAAGGCCCACGGAGATCATCCCGATGAAGTTCGGCATTTTCTACGAGCTCCAGCTCCCCCGCCCCTGGCGCCCGGACGACGAACGTCGCATCTACCACGAGAGTCTGGAACAGATAGAGCTGGCCGACTCCCTGGGCTACGACTACGCCTGGATGGTGGAGCACCACTTCCTTGAGGAGTACTCCCACTCTCCCGCGCCGGAGGTCTTCCTGGCCGCCGCTAGCCAGCGCACCAAGCGCATCCGGTTGGGCCACGGCATCGCCCTGGTCCCACCACCGTTCAGCCACCCCGCTCGCGTGGCCGAGCGCATCGCCGCCCTCGATATCGTCTCCGATGGCCGCGTCGAGTTCGGCAGCGGTGAGTCCTCGTCCCGCATGGAGCTGGAGGGGTTCGGCGTGCCCCGCGAAGAGAAGCGGGCGATGTGGGAGGAGGCGATGCGCTGCATCGTCGGCATGTTCCGCGACGGGCCGTTTGAGCATCACGGCAAGTACATCGACTTCCCCAGCCGCAACGTCATCCCCAAGCCTCGCCAGAAGCCTCATCCGCCACTCTGGGTGGCCTGCTCCCAACGTCCCACTATCCAGATGGCCGCCCGTCACGGCATGGGCGCCCTCACCTTCGACTTCGTGGACCCGGACGAGGCGCGCTCCCTGGTCAACGACTACTACACACTGATCCGCAGCGAGGAGTGCCGGCCCCTGGGCGACGCCGTCAACGCCAACCTCGCCGTCGTCGCTGCTTTCATGTGCACCCCAGACGACGAGCAGGCGGAGTCGATCAGATACCACATGAAGTTCTTCCGCCACGCCCTTCTCCACTACTACGCACCCGACGAGAACCACCAGCCCGGCGTCTCCGACGTTTGGGCGGAGTACAACCGCGCCCCCCACCCCTTCCTCCAGGCGATGGGCAGCCAGGGCTGCATCGGCTCCCCGCAGTTCCTGCGCGAGAAGCTACGCGCCTACGAAGAGGCGGGCGTGGACCAGGTGGTGTTCCTGGCCCAGGCAGGCCAGATCAAGCACGAGCAGATCGTCCAATCGCTGCAGCTATTCGCCCGTGAGGTGATGCCGGAGTTCCAGGAACGGGAGGAGCAGCACCAGGAGCGCAAGCAGGCGCTGCTCAGCCAGCCCGTCGCTTGACACCCCCGCGGGCCGCCGAATAGACTAGCGTAACCGCGCGCACGCTACCTCGGTTCGGGAGGACGCTATGGGTTTCATGAGCTTTTTCGGGCCGTCCCTGCTAGGCATGGCTCTCACTGCCATCGTCGTTATCCTCATCGCTGCCCTCCTCTTCGTCGGCGCCAACGTCATCCTCGCCTTCAGCGGCGGCCCCGGCCCCTGTACGCCGGGCGGCGACCTCATCATCGTCAACGCCGCAAACGCCGATGGGTTCCAGCAGAAGTGGGACGCCTTTGACGTTATCCTGGACGGCGGCTCGCCCTCCTCCGTCACCTTCAGTGAGAGCGAAGTGACCTCTCGCGCCAACAAGTACATCAGTGAGGAGACGGACGTGGACTTTGAGGACGTCCGCGTATGCATCCACGACGGCTTTGGTGAGGCCACCGGCAAGCTAGAAACCATCCTGGGTCTGGAGACGAAGGTCAAGTTCAAGGGAAATCTGGACCTCACCGGCGACCACCCCGTGGCCCAGGATCTCGAAATCGAGATCGGCAACGTCCCCGGCTTTATTACCAACGTTATCGAGGGGTTTGTGGAGGATGCCTTTGACGAGGCGCTGGAAGACATTGACCTGAGCCACACCTACACTCCTACACTGACCGAAGGCGAATCGCAGATCGGTGGCGTGCCCTAGCGCGCCAGCTTCTCCACCAGACGCCGGAACTTCAGGTTCGCCTCCCCCTTCAGCACGCGCCCGTGCCCAAAACAAGCGATATCGAACTCCAGCGCCGCCAGCTTGCCGATGCTCTCCTTCGCCTGCTCACGGTCAGCGGTGAACATGCCGATGGGCAGGCCCAACCGTAGCATGTTGGCCGCGGCGTCCCCCACGAACAGCACGTTCTTGGAGGGCAGCAGGAACGACAGGTGCCCCGGCGTATGACCGGGCGTGTGCACCGCCTTGATACCGCCCGCAAGGGGAAGCTCCTCCCCGTCTCCCACCTCCACGTCCACTTCGGCGGGCGGCGCCGGCGGTGACAGGCGCGAGATCAGCGGCCCGGCCAGCTTGCCCAGCAGGCTTCCCGGGTTCGGACCCGGCTGCGGCTCGTCCCCACGCACAATCGGGCTGTCCGCGGGGTGGACGTAGCACTTGGCCCCGGTGGCGTCCTTCAGGGCGGCCAGGCTGCCGATGTGGTCTATGTGGTGGTGAGTGATCAGGATGTGCCTGAGGTCCGCCGGCTGTCTGTCCGCGCCGGCTACTGCGCTGAGGATGGTGTCCTTCTTCTTCGCGAGGCCCGAGTCCACCAGCGTCAGGCCGTCCTCACCAACGATGAGGAACGCGTTCACATACCCCATCCCGATGCCGTACACGCCCGAGACGATCTCCTCTACAGCCATGCTTATCCTCCTTGCCCGATTGCTCCACGGATCGGTGGCTCGTACGACTGTCATGCCTGGCTGCATGCCGCCTACAGCCAGGGCGGTAGCAGCCGCTTGGCCAGCAGCCACAGCCGCCCGGCATCCTCAGTAACAGAAGGGCCGATAAGGTGTTAATTATTGTAGAACGCATATAGTAGCGTGAAAGGGCGTATCGACTATGCGTAAGACACTTTTGGCCTTAATCTCCTCGGTGTTGCTGCTGACGGCAACAGCGGTTCCGGCGTTCGCGCAGCAGGGCGACGGCACCGGCGCAACTAGGGTCACCGACCCTGCCTTTTGCGCTGCCACAATGTCCGGGAGCGGCGATGGTAGCGGTGCAGCTAACGGTACTGGCGGGGCCGGTAGCGGCGCTGGCGGTACCGATGACATCACAGTGGACTGCGGTGGCGGCGGCGGCGGCGGCGGATCCGCGCCATAGCCGCCTGACAATAGAATAACCGTTGAACGGGAGGCCGGAAGCTCCGGCCTCCCGTATCGCGTTGTACAACGCGGGTTATATCAGGGTGTGTCAAGCCGATCATCGCCACGATGGTTGACAGCTAGAACAAATCGCCTAAACTTGGAACGGCGATAATGTCCGGTTGACATCCCTTACTCAACGGCTAGAATTGGGGAAGGTGAGAATCCCCTTTAGCAGATAGGCCATCCCTTGCCCACCATACTGCACACCGCGGACGTCCACCTGGATCGCACTTTCGGCGGTAGCGGCATGAAGACTGACATCGCCAACAACCGCCGCCAGGAGCTCCGCGACGCCCTCCGCCGCTTCATCGATCTCGCCCTCGAACAAAAGGTCGACGCCGTTACCATCGGCGGTGACCTCTACGAGCATGAGCGCTCCACTCTGGACACCGGCCACTTCCTCCGACAGCAGTTGGAGCGCTTGGCCCCCAT